>CAMCQD010000109.1 GCA_945876925.1 uncultured Dermatophilus sp. | reverse complement strand
GAACTGCAGACCATCGGCGCCACCACGCTGGATGAATACCGCAAGCACATCGAGAAGGACCCGGCCCTGGAGCGGCGCTTCCAGCCCATCCAGGTGGCCGAGCCGACCCTGCCGCACACCATCGAGATCCTCAAGGGCCTGCGCGACCGGTACGAGGCGCACCACCGCGTCTCCATCACCGACGCGGCGCTGGTCGCCGCGGCCAACCTGGCCGACCGGTACATTAACGACCGGCACCTGCCCGACAAGGCCATCGACCTCATCGACGAGGCCGGCGCCCGGCTGCGCATCCGCCGGATGACCGCCCCGCCGGATCTGCGCGAATTCGACGACAAGATCGCCCACGTGCGCCGCGAGAAGGAAGCCGCCATCGACGGGCAGGACTTCGAGAAGGCCGCCAGCCTGCGCGATGACGAGCGCCGCCTCATCGAGGCCAAGGCCAAGCGCGAGAAGGAGTGGAAGTCCGGCGACATGGACGTCGTCGCCGAGGTCGACGAGGAGCTCATCGCCGAGGTGCTGGCCGCCTCCACCGGCGTGCCCGTGGTCAAGCTCACCGAGGAGGAATCCACCCGGCTGCTCAACATGGAAACCGAGCTGCACAAGCGCATCGTCGGCATGGATGACGCCATCAAGGCGCTCTCCCAGTCGATCCGGCGCACCCGGGCGGGGCTGAAGGACCCGCGCCGGCCCAGCGGCTCGTTCATCTTCGCCGGGCCCACCGGGGTCGGGAAGACCGAGCTGGCCAAGGCGCTCGCGGAGTTCCTCTTCGGTGATGAGGACAGCCTCATCACCCTCGACATGTCCGAGTTCGCCGAGAAGCACACCGTCTCACGGCTATTCGGCTCCCCGCCGGGATACGTCGGCTACGAAGAGGGCGGCCAGCTCACCGAGAAGGTGCGCCGCAAGCCCTTCTCGGTCGTGCTGTTCGACGAGGTCGAGAAGGCGCACCCGGACATCTTCAACAGCCTGCTGCAGATCCTCGAAGACGGGCGGCTGACCGACGCCCAGGGCCGGATCGTCGATTTCAAGAACACCGTCATCCTCATGACGACCAACCTGGGCACCCGCGACATCAGCAAGGCCGTCGGGCTGGGCTTCGCGGTGACCGACGACACCACCAGCAGCTACGAGCGCATGAAGAACAAGGTGCAGGACGAGCTCAAGCAGCACTTCCGCCCCGAGTTCCTCAACCGGGTCGACGACGTCATCGTGTTCCCGCAGCTCAGCCAGGATGAGATCGTCCAGATCGTCGATCTCATGGTCGGCCGTCTCGACGAGCGGCTCAAGGACAAGGACATGGGCATCGAGCTCACGCCCGCCGCCAAGCAGCTGCTCGCCCGCAAGGGCTACGACCCCGTGCTCGGCGCCCGCCCGCTGCGGCGCGCCATCCAGCGTGAGATCGAGGACGTGCTGTCCGAGAAGATCCTTTACGGCGAGGTCGCGGCCGGGGAGATCGTCACGGTCGACGTCGAGGGCGAGGGCAGGGACGAGAAGCTCACCTTCGCTGGCACCCGCAAGGAGCCGCTGGATGAGCTGCTCACCGAGTCCGCCGGGGCCGGCAGCGGCGAGGGCACCGAGGGCTGAGCAGGCACGCGCCCGGCCGGGGAGGGGGAGGCACGTTCCCCCGCCTGGCGTCAGGGCAGGCAGTAGGACGGCCCGGGCTCGCAATGGCGGCCCGGGTCGTCCGCGCTGCCCGGGCTGGCGGTCCCGCCGGGCTGGCCGGGATCGAGCCGCACGATGAGGCCGTCGGCTAGCAGCGACTCAAGGCAGCGTTCCCGCTGGGCCGCATCCGGCCACGCCTGGCGGATCGCCTCCTGCGGGACCGGGCCCGGAGCATCCCGCAGCACCGCCATGATCCGGCCGCGCACCTGCCGGTCCGTCCCGGCCCACGCCTGCCGTCTCGGCCCCGGCCCCCGGCTCGCCGGGTAGCCCGCAGCCCGCCAGGCGCACTGCTGCCTGACCGGGCAGTGCTCGCAGGCCGGTGACCTGGCCGTGCACACCAGCGCGCCCAGCTCCATGACGGCCGCGTTCCAGGCGGCGGCGCGCTCATCCAGCTCGGGCAGCAACGCGGTGGCCAGCGCAGTCTCCGCCCGGCTCACCGAGGAAGCCGGGATCGCCTGCCCGCCGAACAACCGGGCCTGGACCCGGCGGATGTTGACATCCAGCACGGTCGCGCGCTTACCGAACGCGAACGCCAGCACCGCGGCGGCGGTGTACGGGCCGACGCCGGGCAGAGCGAGCAGGGCATCCAGGTCGCCGGGGACCTGACCGTCATGCTCGCGGGTCATCACCATCGCCGATTCGTGCAGCCGCAGCGCCCGGCGCGGATACCCCAGCCGGCCCCACTCGCGGACCGCCGCGCCGGGGGAGTCCGCGGCCAGTGCCGCCGGCTGGGGCCAGCGCTGCATCCAGCGCCGCCACGCCGGCTCCACTCGCGCCACCGGGGTCTGGTGCGACATCACCTCCGAGACGTAAACCTCCCAGGCCGTCCCGCCCCGCCACGGCAGTTCCCGGGCACTGACCGCGTACCAGTCCAGCACCGCCTCGTGAACCCGGCTGGCGGAGGCGGTTACCGGGGTATCCAGTGACATCACGCAGGCTAGTGTCACAGGTCCGGCAGTCAGCCCGCGCCCTGAGCGCCGGCAGCGCGGGCGGGCCCGGGCGGCCGTGACCGCCAGCGGAACCCGGCCGCCCCCTGAGCCTCCGGCCCCGGGCGCGCCAGCCTGGCTCAGACGTAGCGCTCGAGGATGCTGGATTCGGCCAGGCGGGAGAGGCCTTCGCGCAGGGTGCGAGCCCGGGCCTCGCCGACACCCTCGACCGACATCAGCTCCTCCAGGGTGGCCGAGAGCATGGGCTGCAGCGCACCGAAATGCTCCACCAGGCGGTCGATGATGATCCGCGAGAGCCGCGGGATCTTCGACAGCAGCCGGTAGCCGCGCGGCGAGAGCGGATCGTCGAGTCGCTCATGCAGCCCGGACATTCCCAGGGCCGCCGCCGAATACGACGGATCGAGCAGCTCCTTGGCATTCAGCCCGGCCATCGCGGACAGCACGGCCTGGGGGGTGCGCCCCAGCTCGGCGGGCAGATAGTCGAGGATCACCAGGTCACGCTCGTGATCGATCCCGGATACCAGCTCCTCCAGCTGCAAGGTCAGCAGCCGCCCGTCGGTGCCGAGCTCGGTGACGTACCCGGAGACCTCCTCGTCGATCCGGCGCACCATCTCCAGGCGCTGCATCACCACGGCCACGTCGCGCGCTGTCACGAGGTCCTCGATCTCCAGCGCCGACAGCGCCCCGGCCACCTCGTCGAGCCGGTTCTTGTACCGCTCCAGGGTCTGCAGGGCCTGATTCGCCTTGGAGATGATCGCCGCCGACTGCTCCAGCACATGCCGGTACCCGGCCACGTACACTGCCGCGATCTGCATCGACTGGCTCACCGACACCACCGGGAAACCGGTCTGCGTGGACACCCGCTCGGCGGTGCGGTGCCGGGTGCCCGATTCGCCCGTCTGGATCGAGGCGTCGGGTACGAGCTGCGCGGCGGCCCGCACGATCCGCGAGCGTTCCGGGTCGATGATCACCGCGCCGTCCATCTTCGCCAGCTCGCGCAGCCGCGTCGCCGAGAACGCCACGTCCAGCGGGAACCCCCCGGAAGCGAGCGATTCGACTACCTCGTCATGGCCCAGGACGATCAGCGCGCCGGTGCCGCCCCGGATGATCCGTTCGATGCCATCGCGCAGTTCAGTACCCGGCGCGACGGCGGCCAGCGTCGCACGCAGCCGCTCCTCGTCCGTCGGTCGCACTCATGAGTCCTTCGATCGGGCGCCTGGTCAGGCGTCGTGGCCAGTTGGTTTCACGGCGGTGCTCACTCTACCGGCGAGGTACTTCCCTCAAGGGGGCTGGCTTACCGCGGCCCCGGTCGTGTCCTGACATGCCCAGCGCGGACTCGACCGCCTCTGCCACGCACGCCACCGTCCTGGCCTGCAGCCGCTGCGGCACGCGCTCGGGGGGCAGGCTGCCCGCCGGGATGATCGCCGAGGTGAATCCCAGCCGCACCGCCTCGTTCAGGCGCCGCTCGATATCCGGTACCCGGCGCACGTCACCGGCTAGCCCCACCTCGCCCAGGCAGATCTGCCCCGGCGTGACCGGGACGTCGGCCAGCGACCCCGCGAGCGCGACCGCGATGGACAGATCAGCGGCCGGCTCGGTCAGCCGCAGCCCGCCCACCGTGGAGACGTAGCAGTCGCGCTCCCGGACCGCGATGCCGCCGTGCCGCTCCAGCACGGCCATCACCATCGCCGTCCGGGACGGGTCCACCCCCGCGGTGGTGTACCGCAGGCTGGCCGACCGGGATGGCACCACCAGCGCCTGCACCTCCGCTACCAGGGCGCGCCGGCCCTCCAGGGCGACGCACACCGAGGTTCCCGGGGCCTGGATGTCCCGCCGGGACAGGAACCGCCCGCTCGGATCGGGCAATTCGATGATGCCTGCCTCGTCCAGGTCGAAACAGCCCACTTCGTCGGTCGGGCCGAACCGGTTCTTAACCGCCCGGACCAGGCGCAGCGGCGAATCCCGCTCGCCTTCGAAGTGCAGCACCACGTCGACGATGTGCTCCAGCACCCGCGGCCCGGCGATACCGCCGTCCTTGGTGACGTGCCCGACCAGCATGGTCGCGAAGCCGCCGGCCTTGCTGCGCTCCACCAGTGCCGCAGCCACCTCGCGTACCTGCGACACATTGCCCGGGGAGCCGTCGACCTGGGCGCTGGCGATCGTCTGCACCGAGTCGACGACGAGCAGCTGCGGGCGGACCGCATCGATCTGGCCCAGCACTGCCCCCAGATCGGTCTCGGCGGCCAGCAGCAGGCCGGGAACGAGCGCGCCGATGCGCGCCGCCCGGGACGCCACCTGCGCGCTGGACTCCTCACCGCTGATGTACAGCACCCGCTGGCCCTCGCGGGCCGCCCGGGCGGCCACGTCGAGCAGCAGCGTGGATTTACCGATGCCCGGCTCACCGGCCAGCAGCACCACCGCGTCGGCGACCAGGCCGCCGCCCAGGACGCGGTCGAATTCCCCGACCCCGGTAGGGTGGCTGCGCGAACGGCGGGTATCGACCTGGGTGATCGGGCGGGCCACCTGGCTGGTCAGTACCGCGCTGGTGCGCGACGAACCGGCCCCGCCGGCTTCGGCCATGGTGCCCCAGGCCTGGCACTGGCCGCATCGCCCGGTCCACTTCACGCTGGTCCAGCCGCACTCAGTGCAGCGATGCCCGGTGCGGTCCTTACGGCCGGGTGCCGCGCGGCCGCGGGTGCTGGCTGTCGTCATGGCACCAACGTAGAGGCCGGTACCGACACAGTGCCGCCGGGCAGATCCGCGCCGCCTGCCGGCGGGCGGCCTCGGTGCCGTGCACGCCGCACCAGCCGGTGCCTGACCCGGCTGCGGGGTCCCGGTGCCTCCTAAACTGGGGAGGTGGCCCACTGGCAGAATGCGCCCGACCGGCTCCCGATGGTGACCCTGGGGAGTTCGTCGGTGTATCCATCGGGCCTGCGCACCGCCTTCGAGATAGCCGCCCGGCTCGGCTATGACGGCATCGAGGTGATGGTGCTGTCCGAGCCGGCCACCCAGGACGCCGCCGCGATCCGCGCCCTCATCGAGGAGTTCGGGATGCCGGTGCGTTCCGTTCACGCGCCGACCCTGCTGGTGACCCAGCGCGTCTGGGGCACCAGCGACCCGTGGGAGAAGATCGACCGCTCGGCCGACCTGGCCCTCGGCGTCGGCTGCGACACCGTCGTGCTGCACCCGCCGGTCCGCTGGCAGCGCGAGTACGCCCGCGGCTTCGCCGAGGGAGTGGCGCTCCGCGAGGAACAGCGCGGGGTCACTCTCGCGGTCGAGAACATGTTCCCCTGGCGGGCAGGCAGCGCCTGGATGCAGGTCTACCTGCCCGGGTGGGATCCGGTGCCGCAGCCCTACCAGCACGTCACCCTGGACTTCTCGCACGCCGCCATCGCGCACGATGACGTGCTGCACATGAAGGAGGCGCTCGGCCCCCGCCTCAGCCACGTCCACCTGGGCGACGGCACCGGCTCGTTCAAGGACGAGCATCTGGTCCCCGGCCGGGGCAGCCAGCCGGTGGCCCGGTTCCTGCAAGAACTCGCCCGGGACGGCTTCACCGGCGTCATCGCCGCCGAGGTGAGCACCCGCAAGGCGACCCCCGCGGCCCGGGAGGCCATGCTCGCCGAGACGCTGCACTTCGCCCGGACCCACCTGGCTGCCGGGGCCCGCGCGCCCCGCCCCGGGAGCCCCCGCGCGAGCGTGCCCCGGCCGGACCCGCCGCGCGCCGCTCA
>CAMCQD010000108.1 GCA_945876925.1 uncultured Dermatophilus sp. | reverse complement strand
CCGCACGACGATCCGGTTCGCCGACTACACCGACGAGGAGATCACTAAGATCCTGCTCTCCCAGGCGAAGGCCAGCGACTACGACATCAGCGAGGCGGCGCTTACCCGGTTCCGCGAGATCGTGGCGGCCACCCCGCGCGATGAGACCTTCGGCAACGGCCGGTTCGCCCGCAACACGCTGGAGAACGCTATCGGCCGGCACGCGATGCGGCTGCGATCGGTGGCCGAGCCGACCACGGATCAGCTGCGCACCATCGAGCGCGCCGATCTGGAGGACCGGCCGGAGGATGCGCCGGCCGGCCCCGATGCGGTTGGATCGGACGATACCGGCGCCGTCGGCCAGGAACAGGGGTGAGCAGGCGATGAGCACGGTCGGACCAGGTCAGGCTGCACCGGCGGGGCAGGCGGCACCCGCGCCGCTGCCGGAACCGGCCGGGCAGGCGGTCACCACGTCCCCGGAGAAGGGCCAGGCCGCCCCCGGAACCCAGCCCGCGCGCTCCACCCGGTCGGTGCTGCGCTCATTCACCGCGGCCACCCTGGTCGCCTGCTGCGCCACCGGCGCGGCCGGGTTCGCCCTCACCCAGGGCCTGCAGCAGCGCCCGCCGGCCTACTTCTCCCGGTTGCAGACCATCAGCGGCGAACTCGTCACCGCCGTGGAGCAGCGCAGCACCACCACCGCCTCCGGCCAGGACCTCACCTCATCGGTCACCAGCCTCGCCGGAGCCATCCCCGGCCTCGTCGCGATCGCCCCGGAGGACCACCGCGCCCAGCTCGGCGAGATCAACGCCGGCATCGCCCGGTACGCGGCCGCCTCGGGGGCCGCCGTCGCCCGCCGGTCCAGCACCGAGCTAAGCGCCGCCAACGCCACTTTCGCCCAGCAGGTCACCAATCCGCTGAGCGAGCTGGCGCGGGCCGGGCAGGAGACCCGGACGACGGTGTGGCTTCCGGCTGGATTGTTCGCCGCGGCCGGCCTGACCGCCCTGGGCACTCTCCTCGCGGGCGCGCGCTCCCTGGCCCGGCGCACCCGGCGCGTCCTCAACCTGCCGGTGACCGCCGGCATCCTGGCCACCGGCGGCGTGCTGGCCGTCGGCGGGCTCGCCGTGGCGGGCACCCTGACCTGGCCGCTGAGCATCACCGGCGCGGTGATCTTGTTCGGCGGCGCCGGCGCGGGCCTGACCGCCGCGGCCGGATTCACCCGCCGGCTGGGTGAGTACCGATGAGCGGCTACGCCCTGGCCCCGGCCGCGCCCGGTTCGATGGGCGCCGACGTGGCCGCGCACGAGCTGCTGGAATACCTGGACCTGCTCGGCCGCTGGCGGGATCAGCGCCGCGCCGAGCTCGACCAGCTCGACGAGGCGGCCCTGCGCGCCCCGGCCGGCAGCGATCTCACCGGTGACATCATCTTGTCGATGGCGCTGTGGAAATCCATCGCCGACCGTTATGACCTGCTGGTCTCCACGTGGGATTCCGGGCGGGTGGCCGAGGCGGGGCGGCGCCGGATGACCACCCTCATCTGGGGCCGGCTGGATGCCGCTGCCGGCGCTGATGGCCCGGCACCGGGGTCGCTGGCGCTGTCGCTGCCCGAGGCTTGCCGGCTATCGGACACCCTGGCGGCGTCGCTGCGCTCCGCGCTGGGGATCGGCGGCACCGAACCGGACGCCGCCGGACGGGTGCAGGCCCTGCGCGCCGGGGTCGAGCGGGTACGCGACCAGGTGCAGCTCATCCCCGTAGACAACCGCAGCTCAGCCGCGCAGGTCCTCATCGACCTCGACCGGCGCGTCGTCGACGTCACCGAGCGCCTCAGACGCGGAGCCGAGGTAGGCGGACTGCTCGGCCCGCTCGAATCGGCCCTGGCCACCGCCGAACGTGACCTCATCGTGGCGGCCGCCAAACGCGCCAAGGCCAGGAATGACCACGCCCGCGCCCAGCAGCTGCGCTCCGAGCTGGCCGCCCGCGGGGAAGAGGTGCGGGCCCTGGCCGCCGCGGCCCGCGCCCAGGTGCGCCCGGTGCCCCGGATGGGCATCCCCGACGTCAGCGCGCTCGGCGAGGTACCCGCCGGCGGCAGTGAACTGGACAGCTACCTGGCCCGCCTGGAACGGGCCGGCGCTGCCCTGGACCAGGTCCGGGCGGCCTTCGCCGCGGCCCTGGACCGGCGCGGCGAACTGACCGGACTCGCCCGCTCCTACGCCGCCGGGGTCAGCCCGGGACCGGCCGCGGACGTCCCCGGCGCCGCCGATGACCTCGCGGCCATGCTCGAACTGGTGTCCCAGGCCGACGCGGCCGAGCCGGTGGACACCGACCGGCTGGCCGCGCTGGCCGCCGCCATCCAGGCCTATACCGGCTCGCTGCGGAAGGCGGGGACCCGATGAGCCCGAGCGTGCCCTGCAACCAGACCGGCTGCCCCGGCCACTTCGTCGACGGATACTGCGACTACTGCGGCTTCCCGGCCCCCGCCGGGGTCGTCGGCAGCACCTCGGCGGTGCCCACCGCCGATGCCGCCACCACCGCGGCCGCCGAAGCCGCCACCTCGCCCGGGGACGTGGCCCCGGCGGCACCGGAACCCCCGGCAGCGGCGTCTGCGGCGATGCCCGACGAGCGCGCTGCGGTGGTCACCCTCGGCTCGGCGCGGGGGTCCTCGGCCCGGCGGCGGCTGCGCCCCGCGCGGTCCCGGCCAACCGGGCTGGGAGCCGGGCTGACTCACGTCCCGCCCGCGCCCACGACCGACCCCGCCGACGCCGTGCTCGCCGACCCGGTGGTGCCGGAGGCGAAACGCACCTGCCCCTCGTGCGGGGCCCCGGTGGGCCGCAGCCACGGCGGCGAGCCGGGCCGCACCGAGGGTTACTGCCCGCAATGCCGCAGCCCGTTCTCCTTCACCCCGAAGCTGCACCCGGGGGATCTGGTGGCCGGGCAGTACGAAATCGTCGGCCCGCTCGCCCACGGCGGGCTGGGGTGGATCTACCTCGCCCGGGATCGCAACGTCTCCAACCGGTGGGTGGTGCTCAAGGGCCTGCTCAACGCCGGGGACGCCGACGCGGTCGCCGCCGCCGAGGCCGAGCAGCAGTTCCTCGCCCGGGTTGAGCATCCGCTCATCGTCGAGGTGTACAACGTCGTCACCCATGAGGGTGCCGGGTATACCGTCATGGAGTACGTCGGCGGCACCAGCCTCAAGCAGATCCTCAAGAACCGGATGATCGCCACCGGCGGGCGGTACGACCCGCTCCCGGTCGAGCACGCGCTGGCGTACGTGCTGGGCATCCTGCCGGCGTTCACCTACCTGCACGACTCGGGCATGCTGTACTGCGATTTCAAGCCCGACAACCTCATCCAGGTCGGTGACCAGGTCAAGCTCATCGACCTGGGCGGCATGCGGGCGATCGACGACCTGGACTCCCCGATCTACGGCACGGTGGGCTACCAGGCCCCGGAAGTGGCCGAGGTGGGTCCCTCGATCGCCTCGGACATCTACACGATCGGGCGCACCCTGGTGGTGCTCACCAGCGAGTTCCGCGGCTACCAGACCACGTACGCCACCAGCCTGCCCCCGGTGGGCGAGGTGCCGGCCTTCCGGGACAACGACCCGTTCTACCGGCTCGTCGCCAAGGCGTGCGCCCTGGACCCGGCTGACCGGTTCCAGAGCATCGAGGAATTCCGGGCCCAGGTGGTCGGGGTGCTGCGCCAGCAGGTGTACGACCGGCCCGGCATGGGCCCGGCCGGGCAGACCGCCGCCTCGGCGCAATTCGAGCACCCGGTGGTGGTCACCGAATCCCTCGGCTGGTGGGAGCTGCCGGCGCTGCGCACCGATGACGCCGACCCGATGGTCGACTGGCTGGGCGGCCTGCGCGGACAGGATCCGGCCTCCCGGCTGGCCGCGCTGAACTCCGCGCCCTCCCGCTCACCGGAGGTCCTGCTCGCCCAGGCCCGGGTGCTGCTGCGGCTGGGCCGGCACGAGGAGGTCGCGGCCACCGTCGACGAGATCCTCTCCGCCGACCCGTGGGACTGGCGGGCGCTGTGGATGCACGCCCTGGACGCCACCGACCGCGAGGACCTGGCTGCGGCCGCCGAGAGCTTCACCACGGTGTACGCCCAGCTGCCCGGCGAGATCGCCCCGCACCTGGCCCTGGGCCTGGTGCGCGAGCTGCAGGCCCGCTGGGACGACGCCCAGGCGCACTACCTCACCTGCCTGCGCTGCGACTCGGGCTACACCACCGCGGCGGCGTTCGGCCTGGCCCGTACCCGGGCGAAATCCGAGGACGTGGACGGCGCCATCGAGGCGCTCGGCATGGTTCCCCGCAGCAGCAGCGCCCATCCGCGGGCAGCCTGGCTCAAAGCCGAGCTCACCAGCCGCAAGCCTGGCCTGGCCCCGCTGGATCAGGCGCTCAGGGATGTCGCGGCGCTGCCGGTCTCGGCCTACGAGAAGGCGTCCTTCCGCGCTGCGACGCTGCGGACGGCGCTGGCCCGGATCACCAGCGGAGCCGTCCCGGTCAGCGGCCCCGGCGGCAAGGGCAGCAACCGCGAGACCGTCGGGGGCGTCGCCGCCGCCGAGCGCCCGATGCGGTTCGCGCTGGAGGCCGCCTACCGGCGGCTGGCCGAACTCACCCCAGACTCCGATGAGCGGATCTCGCTCGTCGACAAGGCCAACGAGGTGCGTCCATGGACTCTCATCTGACCCCGCCCGCCCCCGAGCAGCCGGAGGAATCCCCCGGGATGCTCGTGCTCGGCGGGACGCCCCTGGTCAGCGAGCCCGGGTCGCAGGACGCCCCGGCCGGCCCCGGGGAGGCATGCCCCGACTGCGGCGGCAGCTTCGGCCCGGAAGGTTACTGCGGTACGTGCGGGACGGCCCGCCCGGACGAGCGGCTGCACTTCGAGGTGGACGCCGGGCACGGCGTGGCCGGGGTGTGCGACCGCGGCGTGCGGCACCTCACCAACGAGGATGCCCTGGCCCTGTCGGCCAGTTCCGAGGGCACCCGCCGCTTCGCCCTCGTCGTCTCGGACGGGGTCTCGACCGCGCCCCGGTCCGCGCAGGCCAGCATGGCCGCGGTGGCGGCGGCGCTGGACGTGCTCGTCCACACCCGGTCCACCGGCCTGGCCGGGATGCCGGCCGCGGTCGCGGGAGCGCTGACCCGCCGCCTGGGAGCCGCCGCCGGGGCCGCCGCGGACGCGGTCCGCGAGGTCACCGAGGCACCGCCCGATCCCGGCGGCGACGGAGACCACTCCGGCATCCCCAAGAGCGGGCATCCGGCGTGCACCCTGGTGGCCGCGATCGTCGAGGGCGACCTCATCGCGGTCGGGTCGATCGGTGACTCCCGGGCGTACTGGCTGCCCGACTCGGGCCCGGCCGGGGCCCGGCGGCTGACCACCGACGACTCGTGGGCCAATGAGCAGATCCGGATGGGCACCGATCCGGCCGTGGCCGAGCGCAGCCCGCACGCGCACACGATCACCAAGTGGCTGGGCGTCGACTGCTCGGACACCACCCCCGAGGTGACCACGCTGACCGTCACCGAGCCCGGCTACCTCGTGGTGTGCAGCGACGGCCTGTGGAACTACGCCTCCTCACCTGAGGAGCTGGCCGGGGCCTTCGAGCAGGCCCGCGGCGCCGCCGGAGCGGACGGCGGCACGCTCGCCCTGGCGGCGGGCCTGGTGGACTGGGCGAACATGCGCGGCGGGCAGGACAATGTCACCGTCGCGCTGGCGCGCATCGAGAGGAACTGACATGGCCGAGTTCTCCAGCGGGGTCTACCAGAACGAGTTCCTGCCCGAAGGCGGCACCGACGTGCACGCGATCGTGTCGGTGACCTGCACCGGCGCCGGGGGCGCCGGACAGACCGGCCAGGGCGACGCCGGGGAGATCATCGTGGTGGACACCTCCCGCTCGATGGAGGAAGCCGGCGTGCGGGCAGCCCAGTTCGCCGCTGCGGCCGCCCTCGGCCAGATCCTCGACGGGGTCTGGTTCGCCGTCATCGCAGGCAACCACCAGGCCCGGCTGTGCTACCCCGACGGGTACTCGGCGGCCATGGTCCGGATGTCGCCGCAGACCCGCCAGGCGGCCAGGCAGTCCCTCACCCGGCTGTACGCCGACGGCGGCACGGCGATGGGCACGTGGCTGCTCGCAGCCGCGCAGCTGTTCGACACCGTGCCCTCGCTGACCCAGCGGCACGTCATGCTCCTCACCGACGGGGAGAACCAGCACGAGACCCCCGAGCAGCTCACCCGCGCGATCGACACCGTGCGCGGGCGGTTCCAGGCCGACTGCCGCGGACTCGGCGCCGCCTGGGTGGTCGACGAGGTGCGGCGCATCTCCGAGGCGCTCATGGGCACGGTCGGGCTCATCCCCCGGCGCGAGGACATG
>CAMCQD010000107.1 GCA_945876925.1 uncultured Dermatophilus sp. | reverse complement strand
AGCCCCGGGCATCGTGCAGGCCGCCATCGCCACTTCGGCCAGGGCATCGGCGTACGCGCCTGCCTGCCCCGCCCCGGCCTCCACCAGGGCCGCCAGCAGCGGAGTGGGACTGTGCCCGAACCGCCGCCCGGCCGAGGCTGCGGTGAAGAAATCCGCCGTGGTGCCGCCCATGAGCTGCTGCCACGAGGAATGCACGGTACTGGGCTTGCTCGTCTGCAGCACCGCAGCCGCCAGCGCCCGGCCCTCGGCGCGCGCTCCCGCCGGGTCGAGCCCGGCGGACTGGGCCGTCGCCGACAGCGCGTCCAGCGCGCGGATCAGGTCACCGGACTGGCCGGTGCCCTCGGGTGGGGACGTCGTCACTGGGTTACCTCATGTCGTGCGATCAGCGGGTGCTCACAGGTCCAGCGAGCTGGGCGGGCTCAGCCGCTCAGGGTCAGCGGCCGGCCCGGGCGCGGCCTTTGCCCCGGGCTCGGCGGCCGCAGGCCCATTTTCGGGCATCGGGGGCTGAGCCGGCAGGGCAGTCTCGCCCTCGCCGATCCGCAGCTCGCCGGTGCTCGTCCCGCGGCCGAACTTCTCGGCGAGGAAACGCCCGTGGGCGACCAGCGCGTTGGCGTCGTCGCGGTGGACCGCGTCGAACACCCGGTCCATGGTGGCCCCGAGCAGATCGAGCTGATCGACCAGGACCATCAGCGGGGTCCGCCCCGCATCAACCGGACGGGTATCGGCGAACCGCCGCGGCAGCCGCAGGTATCCGTTGACCGCGTCGGGCAGGTAGTCCGTCGCGGTGGCCATGCCGTTGTAGGCTGTGGCGCTGCCCGCGCCCAGATCGTCCAGGCGCGGGATGGTGTCCCGCACGGTTTGCGTGACGCGCAGCACCCGCGCCGTCACCGGGGAGGGCACCGAGTCCGTGGTGACCAGTGCCTCGGTGGCCTCCAGCGCGGCCAGCAGCGTCTCGGCCGAGGGCGGGCCCGACGGCGCCGGGACCGCGGGTTCCGGGTCCCGGCGCCCGCCGCCCATGCGGGCGAGGAAGTCCCCGAACACGGCAATCGCCTCTCAGAGCCGCTGCCCGCCGCCAAGATCCAGCGTGCCGGTGCGGTTGCGCTGGTCAGCCTGGGAGACCCGGTTGAGATACTCGCGCGACTTGGCCACCTCACCCTCCAGGGTGCCGATGGTCTGGGCCATGGTGTCCAGCGCCTCGACCTTGAACTGATCGATCGCGTCCATGGTCTGGTAGATGTTCTGGAACGCCGCCTGCAGCTGCGGCAGCCCGATAGTCGCGCTCGCGGCCTGCTGCTGGATGGAGATCGAGTTGTCGCGCAGCATCTCCGACGTCGACTGGATGAGGTTGGACGTCGTCACGTTGAGCGCGGTGATCTGCTCCAGGACGAGCTTCTGGTTGTTCAGCGCCTGCGCCACGATCACGGCCGTGCGCAGCGCTGACAAGGTGGTGGTCGAGGCCCGGTCGACGCCCTTGATCAGCTCGATGTTGTTCTTGATGATGACGTCGATGGCCAGGTAGTTCTGGATCGACACGGCCAGCTGGGTGAGCAGGTCCTGGTGCTTCTGGCGGACGTAGAACAGCACGTCCTCGCGCATCGCCTTGGCCCGCTCGGGGTCGGTGACGTCCAGCTCGGCGATCTGGGCGGCGATCTTCGCATCCAGCCGCTCGGCGATGTACACGTACTGGTTGAGCCGGCCCATCGAGTCCCACAGCTGCTGCTTCTCGAGGTTGAGGGCCGCGTTGTCACGCTGCAGCTCGTCCTGGCCGCTGCGCAGGGAGTGCAAGATCGCGTCGAGCTGCTTCTGGCTGGACTCGTAGCGGCGGAAGTAGTCGGTGACCTTGCCGCCCATCGGGATGAAGCCCAGCACGCGCTTGCCGATGCTGGCCTTGCCCGGGTCGAGTTCCTCGACGGTGCGGCGCAGTTCGAGCAGGGTGTTGCTCACCTTGGAGTCGGCGCTGATCTCGCCGGCCTTGAGGGCCTTGACGGGGGCCTGCAGCAGGCGGTTGCTCGATTCGGCGGCCCGGCGGATGTCGGCGTCGCCCATGGTGCGCAGATCGGCGGCCTTGGTCTCGAACTCGGGCGACTTGGTCGCGGCCGCGCTGAGGCCGGTCAGGTACTCGTCGACCTTGGCGTCGAGGACGGGGATCGCCTCCTCGGGCACGGCAGGGGCCATCTTGGGAGCCGCGGTGGCGGAGATGGCCTTGGGAGCCGGTGGCGCCTCGAGGGTCAGCACTGGCTCCGGGGGCTGCAGTGGCGGGGTCGACATGACTCTCCTTGGGCTCACGGACTGGTTGCTCATCCAACTGTTCCACACCCCGCCGCTAGCGCGCAGCGGCGCCGCCTGGTGCGGACAGGCCCGCTCGCACCTGCCCCGGAGGGCGTGACACGCCGGTCAGCGGGGCAGTGCGCGATTGCGCGGCGCGGTTAGTGTGTCGAAGTCAGTTCTATTCCAGGACATAGGGTCTGGTGAAAAAGAGGGGGGTGCGTACTCAAGGATCGCGGCTGGGTGCCGATAGGAGGCGGAACCCAGCGGAGATACCGCGGTCAGGAGGAGGTTCACGATGACGGGCAGCTTCGGGCTCTCCCCCCTGCTCCGGGCAGCGGCAACGCATCTGGGGCACCCCGTGACCGGGGAGGTGCGCTGGTTCCACGCCGGCCCGATGGAGCTTTCCGGGCTCACCGATTCCGATCGTGAACTGATCTTCGTCGCCACCAGCGAACGTATTCCCGATCCGGTTCCCGATGAGGGAATGCTCGTGTCCTTCTACGTCCTGCAGATCGCGATGGACCGCATTGCCGGCCCCCTCTCCGACGGGCGGGATGTGAGCATCCCGTACGCCGAGGATGTGTATACGGCTTATGATGAGGGCTGCCAGGACGGGAACCCCATGTCAGGAGATCTGCTCGATCTGACCCTGGCGTACCTGGTCGGCAAGGAACTCGGCCGCCTCGGCCCCGAGCCCGCCCCGCACGCGGTCTGGCCGCCACGCCTTTCCCGCCCCTGAAGCCGGGCTGCTACGCCCGCCCCGCACGCGGTCTGGCCGCCAGGCTAACGGCAGGCAGGATCCTGGGTCACTGACCCTGCCCCCTGCCCGATTAAGACGCGCGAACCGGGTGGCTGTGCGCGCTGCGGATCGGGCTAGCGGCAGGTAATCGCGGAATTGCGGGCGACCCGGACTTGGCGCGGCTCCCTTATCGCGTCCAGTGAAAACGAAGCCCCTCGCCCCGGAATAGGTTCACCGCAGGCTCGGCACCTTCTCGGATCCCGCATGACCCATTCGCCGCTGCATGCCGTATCACGGTGCTTGCTGCTGCCGTTGCCGCCCGTGCGCGCGGAGAAAGGTGCAGTAAACCGCTCCATCCTTCGTCAGAAAGGCAGGGAGCATCCCGCGCAGGAAGCCCCGCCAAGCCTGCGCCGCCAGGCCCGCATGCGCCGGGTGGGGTGCTTGCTGGGGGCCTGGTCAGGTGCCGGTGGTCATGCGGGTGAGGAGGGCGTCGAGGTAGCGCTCGGCGGTGAGGATCTGGTCGAGGGTGATCCATTCGTCGGCGGTGTGGGCCTGGGCGATGTCGCCGGGTCCGCAGACGATGGCGTCGATTCCGGCCTGGTGGAACTGGCCGGCTTCGGTGCCGTAGGCGACTTTGGGCCCGTCCGGGGCTGCGCCGATGACGGTGGCTAGCGCGGCTGCTGCTGATCCGTGGTTTGCCAGGCCGGGTGCCTGAGCGAGTACCTCGACCTCCGCACCCGCCCCCGGGCGCACCTGGGCCATCCGCGCAGAGAGCCCGGCTGCCTTGGCGCGTACCTCGGCAAGCACCTGCTGCGGATCGTCCTGTTCGATGGTGCGGTAGTCAACGGTGAGCTCGCACGCCCCGGCGATGATGTTCCCGGCAGTGCCGCCTGCGATGGTGTTGACCGACAGGGTCGAATACGGCACCACATACCCCTCGTCGAAGGGGCCCTGGGTGCGCCACCGGTCGGCGATGCCGCGCAGGAAGACGACCATTTCGGCGGCGTATTCGACGGCGTTCACGCCTCGCGGCGTCAGCGAGGAATGCGCCTCCGCGCCGGTGAACCGCACCCGCACCCGGTTGGACGACTTGTGGAATGACACCACTTCCATCGAGGTGGGCTCGCCGATGAGTGCCATCGACGGCCGGATTCCCAGGCTGGCGATCTGCCCCATGAGCGCGGCGCCGCCGATGCAGCCCGGCTCCTCGTCGTAGGTGAGCGTGAGATGCAGCGGCTCGCGCAGCCGGGCTGCGGCGAACCGCTCCAGCGCCTCGACGCATACCGCGAGGTACCCCTTCATGTCGGCGACCCCGCGGCCGATCAGCTTGCCGTCCTGCTGGCGGAGGGTGAACGGGTCGCCGGTCCATGCCTGCCCGGTCACCGGGACGACGTCGGTGTGCCCGGACAACAGCACCCCGCCGGTGGTTCCGCCGTTCGAATCAGGTACGGTTACCACGAGATTCGCTTTGGTGCCGTCGGGTGAGGGGAACACGTGCGGGGTCAGGGCGAGGCGGCGGCATTCACCGGCCACCAGGTCGATGAGGTCCAGGTTCGGCAGGTGACTCGTGGTGTCGAGGGCGACGAGCCGGGTGAGCCAGCCGAGCGAGCGCGGCACGGAAGTCATGCCACCGGTATACCCGAGCCGCCCGCCGGCCCGGTGCCGGCCCGCTGCCCCGCGGGTCCTGGGGGCTCGCAGTCCCCTCCGGGGTGTTCAATTCCGGTGCGTAGTTAATACGACCGGCGCTCCGGGAATGTTGCCAACGCCACATAAGTGCCATCGCCTGGCCGCCCGCGCCGGGGGGCGGCCCCGCCGCGCAGGTGCCTGCGGCCCCGCCACCCCTAGGTGAACTGCTTTTTCGCCGGGCGATTCCGGGGGGAGGGCGGGTGCCGTCCGGGGCGCGGGCGGCGCGGGCCGGTGCTCGCGGAGGCGGCCGGTGGCAGAACCGGGCTTGCGCGCTGCCTGTTACAAGAGCAAGGTGAGCCTTGTCTTAGTCTTAGCTGACCGATAACTGGCCGTATCGGCCAGCTACGCATCACGAAGGGGTCGTGCACCATGTCCGTCGTCTCCAGCCGGCTCTCCCGGCGTGTTGTCTGCGTTGACGAGCCCGCCCGGGCACGCGAAGGCACCGGGCGCCGGGCACCGACGCTAGCCTCCCTGGCCGTCGGCGAATCCGCGACGATCAGCGGTTTCTCCTCCGCCCTGGAGCCCGCGGTGGCACGGCGGCTATTCGATCTCGGATTCGTCCCCGGCACGAAGGTGCTGGCGGCCCGGCGCGCGCCCATGCACGACCCGGTCGTGTACCGCGTCAGCGGGATCGAAGTCGCGCTGCGCCAGTCGGAGTCCTGCGGAATCGAGCTCGCGGACCAGGGGGCGGCGTGAGCTGTCACCAGCCCCACCAGCAGAACGTTGAGGGACCCGGCGGCACCGGAACCGCAACCGCGGCCCGGCGGCGGCACATCGCCCTGGTCGGCAGCCCCAACTCGGGCAAGACCACGCTGTTCAACGCGCTCACCGGCCTGCGTGCCAAGACGGGCAACTACCCGGGCGTGACCGTAGCCAAGTACGAGGGCGTCGCCCGCATCGGTGACGAGCCGGTCGTCATCGAAGACCTGCCCGGCACCTACTCACTCGACCCCATCAGCCCGGACGAGGAGGTCGTCACCGAGGTCCTCGACCTGGAAGACGACTCGGTTCCCACGCCCGACGCGATCATCGTGCTGCTGGACGGCACCGCGCTGCGCCGCTCCCTGGGCCTGCTGGCCCAGGTGCTGCAGACCGGCCTGCCGGTCGCCGCCGTGGTCACCTTCACCGACGAGCTCGCCCGCCGCAGCGGCCGGGTCGACCTGGACGCGCTCAGCCGCGCGCTGGGCATCCCGGTCGTGGCCGTGGTCGCCGGCGGCGTCGGCCTGGAGAAGCTGCGCCGCCTCATGAGCGACCCGGGCAGCTGGCCGCAGCCGCCGCTGGCCCCGCCGGTCGAGCCGGGGGAGTCGGCTGCCTGGACGGCCTCGGTGCTGGAATCGTGCGGCTACAGCTCGCCCGAAATCGACGAGCGCACCCGCAAGGTGGACGCGGTGCTGCTGCACCCGCTGTGGGGAACGCTCGTGTTCGTCGCGGTGATGTTCGGCTTCTTCCAGACGATCTTTACCGTCGCCGCGCCGATCCAGGACAACATCGAGAAGTTCTTCGGCTGGCTTGGTGAGCTGGCCTCCGAGCGGATCGAGACCGGCTGGCTGGCCTCATTCGTCTCGGACGGCCTCATCGGCGGCGTCGGCGGGGTCATCGTGTTCCTGCCGCAGATCGCGTTGTTGTTCCTCATGGTCTCCCTGCTGGAGAGCGTCGGCTACCTGTCCCGGG
>CAMCQD010000106.1 GCA_945876925.1 uncultured Dermatophilus sp. | reverse complement strand
GGCTAGTTCGGGCAGATGTTGGCCGCGTCGATCCGCTGCGGCAGGGCGGCGATCGCGTCGAACAGCCCGATCTCGCGGCGCAGCAGCTTGCGGGCCAGGTTGAGCCGTTCCTCGGTGGTGCTCGCCTCGAGCAGGGCGAGCTTCTCCTCGAGGGTGAGCACCATATGGTCGCCGACCCCGTAGGACAGCCGCCGGGCGGCGTCGATGTCCCGGCGGAAGACGGGCTCGAAGCCCGTGGGCGGTTCGAGGCCGAGCATGGCGCAGTACTCGTCCAGCCGCTCGCGGACCAGCCGGGCCAGGGCCGGCAGCCGCCGGGTGTCGCCGTCGATCTCCGGCAGCCAGGTCACGTCGGCGACCAGGTACGGTGCCGGATCGGTCATGATCCGCCGGATGCGGAACCGCTGCGACCCGCGCGTCTTCACGTGGTACAGGCCAGGTTTGAGGGAGTCGACGTGCTGGAGCACGGCGGTGCAGCCCACGTGGGCGAAGTCGTCTGCGGAGTTCTCGCCGGTCTCGGTGCCCACCCGGATGGCCACTACTCCGAATTCCGGTGCCCCCGGGCCCTCCAGCAGATCGGTGACGAGCTGACGGTAGCGAGGTTCGAACACCTGTAACGGCAGCGTCGACCCCGGTGACAGCACGGTGGCTAAAGGGAATAGCGGGAGTCGCGCCATGTCTTTCATTATCTCCGGTCAGTATGAGGCCTGGGGGCTTGGGTGGTGGTGGGGCCGGCTGGTTCTCCGGGCCCCTCCGGGAGGCTCCCCGCAGTTGCGGGCATCCTAAAATGGCCACTCTGACCAGCGCGGATGCTGGCAGGTGCGGCCTGTGCCGATGAGGTGCCGGTGGCTCCGATCGGCTCAGGGGGGCCTTCGGGGGCGCGGCGGTGATTCGGTTGGATCGGGCTCAGGGGGGCGGATGCGGGGTAGCCGCGGCGCCGCCGGGAGTCAATGAGAGCCTTGTCGCTGCCATCGGTTGTTGACAATCATTCCCAATAGCGCGAGGATCGCGATATGACACGTCGCCTGTCGCTAACAGTCACATCAGCCGCCTCGGTCGCTGTACTCGGTGCCCTCGCCGCCTGCGGGAGCAGCGGCCAGGGCACCTCCTCAGGATCCGGCACCGCTTCGGAGTCCCGGATCAACGTGGTCGCTTCCTTCTATCCTCTGGCCTACGCGCTGGAAAGAGTAGGCGGTAGCCGGGTTTCGGTGACGAATCTCACGGGTCCCGGCGTGGACCCCCACCACCTCGAGCTCACCCCGCAGCAGGTCGCCCAGGTGTCCGACGCCAGCCTGGTGGTCTACGCCTCCGGGATGCAGCCGGCCGCGGACTCGGCGATCAAGGGCGCATCCCCCAAGGCCGTGCTCGACGTCTCCTCGCTGGCCGACCTATCCGCCTCGCAGACCCAGGTGGTCGGCGGCACCGAGGCCGAGCACGACCACGGTCATGACCACGGCCACGATCACGACCATGCCACCACGGCCACCTCCGCTGCCTCCGGCACCGCGTCCGCCACTACCTCCGCCGCCACCGCGTCCGCTACCACCCCCGCTGGCGAAGGCGGCACCAGGGACCCCCACTTCTGGCTCGACCCGGAACGGTACGGCAAGGCAGTGGGCCTGATCGCAGATGAGCTGGGCAAGGCCGACCCCGCTGGCGCCGGGCAGTACACCGCGAACGCGAAGGCCTTCCAGCAGGAGCTGAGCACCCTCAACTCCGCCCTCGCCAGCGGCCTGAAGAACTGCGCGCGCAAGCAGCTGGTCACCGGGCACACCGCATTCGCCTACCTCGCCCAGCGGTACGGTTTCCAGCAGGTCGGCCTGGCCGGGGTGCTCAACGAGAGCGAGCCCGACCCCGCGCGCCTGGCCCAGGTAAGCGACTACGTGAAGAAGAACGGCGTCACCACCGTGTACGCCGAAGCGGGCGAGACCTCGGCCAGCATCCAGACGATCGCCGGCCAGACCGGCGTCAAGGTCGCCACGCTCGATAACGTCGCCACCACCAGCGGCGACGGCTACGTCAAGCGCATGGAAGCCAACCTGGGCACGCTGCGCAGCGGACAAGGCTGCTCGTGACAGCATCCGTGATCAGCCTGCGTGCCGCCTCCTTCGGATACGGGGACGAGGAGGTCGTGCACGCGGTCGATCTGCGGATCGCGGCCGGGGAGCGGGTCGCCCTGCTCGGGCCCAACGGCTGCGGTAAATCCACCCTGGTGCGCGGCCTGCTCGGGCTGAACGCCCACCTGTCCGGCGAGGTGAGCCTGTTCGGTGAACCGCTGGCCGGGCTCACCCGTCGCTACCGGCTGGGCTACGTACCCCAGCGGCACACGCTGTCCACTTCCGTGGTGGCGACGGTCACGGAGATCGTCGCCACCGGGCGGCTGCCCCACCAGGGAATACTGGCCCGCCAGTCCCGGGCGGACCGCGCCATCGTCGCCGAGAGCCTCGAACTGGTCGGCCTCGCCGACCGGGCCCGCTCACCGGTGGCCCACCTGTCCGGAGGGCAGCATCGCCGGGTGCTCATCGCCCGCGCGCTAGCCGCCCAGCCCGAGGTGCTCATCATGGATGAGCCCACCGCGGGAGTCGACGCGGCCAGCCAGGGCGCTCTGGTCGACGTGCTCGTCCGGCTGGCCGATTCCGGGGTGACCATGCTCATCGTCACCCATGAGCTGTCAGCGCTGGCCCCGGTGCTCAGCCGGGTCGTGACCATGGAGGCCGGCCGTATCGCATTCGACGGCGACCGGGCCGCATACCACCAGCACGTCCTGGCCGCGACCGGATGGGCGGAGCACCATCACGGTCACTCGCCCGAGCGTGCCCGGCGCCCGGTGGTCACCGGCCTGGGCGCGGGGATCCCCGAACGCCACCCCCGGAGGAAGTGATCGCGTGCTCAGCCTGCTCAACTACGACTTCATGCAACGTGCCCTCCTGGCCGCCGTGCTGGTGGGCGTCTCGGCTCCGGCGGTGGGCATCTTCCTCGTGCAGCGCCAGCTCTCGCTGATCGGCGACGGCATCGGCCACGTCGCCCTGGCCGGAGTCGCCATCGGCCTGCTCACCGGGAACCAGCCGGTGCTCACCGCGCTGGTAGTCACGGTCGCGGCGGCGCTGCTCATCGAACTGGTCCGGGCCAGCGGGCGCACCTCCGGGGACACCGCCCTGGCGATCATGTTCTACGGCGGGATCGCCGCAGGCGTGGTGCTCATCGCGCGCACCCCCACCGGCGGCGCGACCCTGGACTCCTATCTCTTCGGTGCCATCACCACCACCTCGGCTAGCGATGTCGCGACGTTCGCAGTGCTGGCCGCCTCGGTCATGGCGCTCACCTGGGTGCTGCGGCCCCGGCTGTTCGCGGTGGCCGCCGACCCGGAGTACAGCAGGGCCGTCGGGATGCGGGTGCTCGCGCTCAACATCATGCTCACCGTGCTCACCGCGGTGACGGTGGTGGTCTCGATGCGGGTGGTGGGGCTGCTGCTCATCAGCGCCCTCATGATCGTTCCCAATGCGACTAGCCAGCTGTTCGCCCGCAGTTTCGTCTCGGCGCTGGCATCGGCCATCGTCATCGGGCTGGGGTGCAGTATCGGGGGCGTGACCGGATCGTTCTATCTCAATACGCCCTCGGGCGGGACCATCGTGGTGCTCGCTATCCTCCTGTTCGCTGTCGTCAGCATCGGCCGCTGGGTGCTCGAGCGCGTCCAGCGCGCACAGCGCCGCCAGGCCGGTGAGCTGACCGCCACGCCCCTGACCGTCCCCGGAACGCCGATCGCGAAGGCTGACTCATGAGCGAACCGCGCCGCCGTACCACCCGCCAGCGTCTCGCCGTCGACGCCGTACTGCGCTCCACCTCGGATTTCCTGTCCGCGCAGCAAGTGCACCTGCGGCTGCGCGAGGCGGGGGAGGGCATCGGCCTGGCCACGGTCTACCGCACCCTGGGCCAGATGTTCGAAGATGGCCGCCTCGACATGATCCGGGGCATCGACGGGGAGGCGAAGTACCGGTTCTGCACCACCGACCGGCATCACCACCATCTCGTCTGCCGGGAATGCGGTTCGGCCGTCGAGGTTGACCTGCCCGGCACGGAGACCTGGATGTCCTCCATCGGAGGCGATTACGGCTACACCGACGTCTCGCACACCATCGAGCTGTTCGGCCGGTGCGGGCCGTGCACCACCCGGGCCGGGGGAGACGGATGAGCAGGTGAGGTGGAGGTGAGCGAGAATGCCACCTGTGACTGATTACCCATCCAACGCCGTACCGGTCAGCCTGTCGATCGCCGGCTCGGAATCGACTGGCGGGGCCGGGGCCCAGGCAGACCTGAAGACCTTCCAGTCCCTCGGCACATTCGGCATCGTCGCGTTGACCTGCATCGTCTCCTTCGACCCCGGGCATGACTGGGTTCACCGGTTCACGCCGGTTGACCCGGAGGTGATCGCCGGGCAGCTCGAAGCCGCCTTCGCGGCCTACGACATCCCTGCGGTCAAGACCGGGATGCTCGGCACGCCCGGCGCGATCGAGACCGTGGCCGCCGTGCTCGCCGGGCGCCGCCCGGCCAGCGTGGTGGTCGACCCGGTCCTCATCTGCAAGGGCCAGGAGGCCGGTGCCGCGCTCGACACCGACAACGCCCTCAAGGAGCACATCCTGCCGCAGGCCACATTCATCACCCCCAACCAGTTCGAGGCCGGGGTGCTGTCCGGGATGGAGCACATCGGCACCGAGGACGACCTGGCCGAGGCCGCCCGCCGGATTCACGACCTGTCCGGCGCGGCCGTGCTGGTCAAGGGCGGCGTGCGGGTGGCCGGGCCGGACGCGGTCGACGTGTTCTACGACGGGGAGGTTCTCGAGGTGCTGCGGGTGCCCAAGGTGGGCGGGTTCGCGGTCAGCGGGGCCGGCTGCACGCTGGCGGCCGCGATCACCGCGGAACTCGCCAAGGGCGCCGACCCGCTGACCGCGGCCCGGACCGCCAAGGAGTTCGTCACCCGGGGCATCCGCGAGCGGATGCCCTCGCGGGCTCCCTTCGCCGCCGTCCGCCAGGTCTGAACTCCCTCAGGGCCGGCCCGCAGCCAGATACCCGGCGGGCCGGCCGCGCCCTGGTGCCGCCCCTAGGTGCCGCACTGCCCGCCGGGCGCGCTCTCATTGACGGCGTTGATGATTCCCGCCGGTACCGCGCCCGGGCGCGACTCCCGTCCGGCACCCCGGGGGTACCCGGGGAACCCTGACTTGGACGAGTGTCAGATTCCCGCGTTTTTTCCTATTGATCGAGCGTCCAATGACGATGGTGAAGGTGTCCGCGAGAGCGGGGGAAGACAGTAGATAACATCACCGGGCGGTTGGGGCCGCCCCGCGGTGAAGGGTGAGAAACGCACAGGGGGACAACCATGTTCGGAGATATTGACGCAGCGGCCCGGGAACAGGGGCGGGCTGTGCGGCTGCTCATTGCCGACTCGTACGCCGACCCGGTCTTCGATGCCGCGGCGATCATCGGCGAGCAGTGCGCGACCTGCGACGGGTACATGTGCATGGACTGCGCTGAGGGGGCCGAGCATGCCAGGTGCACGCGTCCGTGCCCGGACTGCCTCATCGAGAGCATCGATTGGGATGAGTCCCTGGAGGGCAGCGTTATCGTCTCCGAGCTGCGCGGGCTGCACGCCCTCGACCGGGCCGTGAACGACTTCGACTCCGGCGGCGAATCCGGCCGCTGAGCACCTGCCGCCCGATCACCGGTTCCGGGGAACCGGGGCCAGGGAGGGCGTGCGGCCAGACGCCAGTGCGGCGGCGCATCATGGGGGTGTGCGCCGCCGCACTGGCGTATCAGGTTCCCTCAGCGGCCCAGGAAGGTGCGTGCCGCTGAGACCACGGCCGCGGATTCCTTCTCCTGGAACGCCGGGTCGGTCAGCAAAGCGGCCTCGGCCGGATTACGCATATTGCCGGCCTCCAGCATGACCGCGGGCGGCAGGGACAGGTTGAGCCCGGCGATATCGGGCCGCGGCGTGATGCCCGTGCCCTCGCCTACGTAGCTGGACCGGGGCAGGCCGGTCGCCGCGGCGTAGGCGTCCCGTAGCACGGTGGCCGCCCGGGCCGATGCGCTCTCAGCCCGGCTCCCGCCCGCCATACCGGTGGAGCGGATGACGTGGAACCCGCGTGCCGTGCCCGGCGCGCCATCGGCGTGCACGGAGATCACCAGGTCCGCGCGGGCGGCGTTGCCGATCACAGCCCGCTCATTGACGCACGGCCCGGCCCCGGCGTCGTCGGGGCGGGTGAGTACCACTGCGGCGCCGAGCTGCTGCAGCCGGGCGGCCGCCTTCGTGACCACGGCCCAGTTGTGGGCGTGCTCGGTGTAGCCGCCGGTGGTGGCCGTGCCGGTGGTGTTGCACGCTTTGGT
>CAMCQD010000105.1 GCA_945876925.1 uncultured Dermatophilus sp. | reverse complement strand
CCGGCGGGCCGCTCCGGCCCGCCTCGTCCCCGCCGCCCGGGACGCGCGCCGCCGACGCCGCCCGGATCGTGGTGGTGGACCGGCCCGGCAGCGTGCAAAGCGAGCTGATCATCGGTGCCGCAGGACCGGACCGGCGGGTACCGGGGGGCTGGGCGCCCTATCCGGTGTGCGCCTACCTGCTCGGCGGGGCGCCGAATTCCCGGCTGGACGCCGAGCTGCGCGAGCGGCGCGGCTACACCTACGGCATCCGCAGCATGTACCGGCCCCGCAGCCGGGGCGGGCAGTTCCTCACCAGCGGCTCGGTGCGCAGCGAGGTGACCGGTGCGGCGGTCGAGCTCGCGCTGGAGATCCTCGACGCCGCCCGGGAGGGGTTTACCCAGGCCGAGACCACCTCGGGCGTGGACTACCTCGTCAAGACGGCGCCGGCCCGGTACGAGACCGCTGACATGATCGCCGACGAGGCGATCGCGCGCGCCCTGGACGGCAGCGACACCACCGAGGTGACCCGCGTGCTGGCCGACATGGATACCCTGACCCCGCAGCGGGTCAGCGAGGCTTACCGGCGTTACGCGGACGGTCAGTGGACCGTCGTCGTGGTCGGGGATGCCGGGCGCTTCGCTGATTCCCTGGCCGCCCTGGGCCGCGGCGGCGTCACCGTGGTGCGCTGACCCCCCCGGGGCGCGGTCACTGGCCGATGCGCTCCAGCACGGCCTCGTGCAGCAGCCCGTTGGTGGCTAGCGCGCTACCGCCCCAGGGGCCGTCCTGCCCGGCCAGCGAGGTGAACCGGCCCCCGGCCTCCAGCACGACCGGCACGAGGGCGCCCATGTCGTGCAGTGCCAGGCTGGGCTCGGCGGCGATGTCGACCGCGCCCTCGGCCAGCAGCATGTAGGACCAGAAGTCCCCGTAGGCGCGCGTGCGCCACACCGATTCGGTCAGGGCGAGGAAGGCGTCCAGGCGCCCGTCGCGCTTCCACCCGGTGAGGCTGGAGTACGACAGCGAGGCGTCGGCGAGCTGGGACACCTCGGAGACGCGGATCCGGCTGGCGCTGGACAGGCTGCGGCCGGTGTACGCCCCGGCACCCTTGGCCGCCCACCAGCGCCGCCCCAGGGCGGGCGCGGCGACCAGGCCCACGACGGGGTCGTCGCCGTCGTACAGGCCGATCAGCGTCGCCCAGACCGGGACCCCGCGGACGTAGTTCTTGGTGCCGTCGATGGGGTCGATGATCCAGCGCCGCTGGCCGCTGCCGGAGGCCCCGCCTTCCTCACCGACCACCGCGTCACGCGACCGGGCCCGTTTGAGCTGGCCGCGGATGAGTTCCTCGGCGTCGACATCGGCGTCGGTCACCGGGGTGAGGTCCGGCTTGGCCTTGACGACCAGGTCGTTGGAGCGGAAACGCGGTAACGTCACGCGTTCGACGGCATCGGCGAGCACGTGCGCGAGACGCAGATCATCTGTGTAGGCGGCCACCCCCCTACGCTAGCGGTCACTGCCGCCGGAATCGCCCCGGACGCACCACGCGGGCACAGCGCACGGCGATCCGCCGGCGGGGGCGCGGGGGCCGGCCCCGCCTGCGGATCGCCCCGGTCAGTCCTCCGGGTCTTCGTACACGGTCTCGCCGTTGCTCACGGCGCTGGCGAAATCGGGCACTTCAAGCTGCAGCGAGCGGTCGGTGCGCCGGTACCCGGTCGACGCCGGCCGCTTCGGCAGCACGATCTCGGGCTGCTCGATGTGCTGCCACGGCACCGAATGCAGCAGGTGGGCGATCATGTTGATCCGCGCCGAGCGCTTGTCGTCGCTTTCGACGACGTGCCAGCGCGCTTCGGGGATGTCGGTGTGCACGAACATCTCGTCCTTGGCCCTGCTGTATTCCTCCCAGCGGGTCAGCGACTCCAGATCGGTGGGGGAGAGCTTCCAGCGGCGCATCGGGTCGGTCAGCCGGGACTTGAAGCGCTTCTCCTGCTCGTGATCGCTCACCGAGAACCAGTACTTGCGCAGCATGATGCCGTCCTCAACGAGCATGCGCTCGAAGATGGGGGTCTGGGCGAGGAACCGGCGGTGCTCCTCGGCGGTGCAGTAGCCCATGACCCGCTCGACGCCGCCGCGGTTGTACCAGGAGCGGTCGAACAGGCGGATCTCGCCGGCGGCCGGCAGATGCTCGATGTAGCGCTGGAAGTACCACTGGGTGCGCTGGCGCTCAGTCGGTGCGGGCAGGGCGATGATGCGGGTGGTGCGCGGGTTGAGGTACTCGGTGATGCGCTTGATCGCCCCGCCCTTGCCGGCGGCGTCCCGGCCCTCGAAGACGACGCATAGCCGCGCCCCCGTGGCCTTGACCCAGGCTTCCATCTCGACGAGATGCAATTGCAGGCGCTTGAGTTCCGCCTCGTACAGTTCCCGGTCCATCTTCGACTTCTTGCCCATGCCTCATCGTGCCATCGCGCCCGGGGCGGCCGGAGGCAAACGGGATTACCGGTCGCGGCAACACCGCCGGTGCGGTCAGCCCGGCGGGCCGGGGCGCCGGGCGCGCAGCAGGCGGCGCAGCGAGTCCAGCCGCGCGGCCACCGCCGCTTGCTTGCCCGCCGGGATAGCGGCGACGAATTCATCAAGGGCGCAGTCGGGTTCGTCGTGTGAGCAACTACGCGGGCAGTCCTGGGCGCCGTCGGCTAAGTCGGTGAAATGCGCCACGATCCGGTCGGGGTCCACGTGGGCCAGGCCGAAGGAGCGGATACCGGGGGTATCGACGATCCAGCCGCCCGGATCGCCCGGCAGCAAGGCGGCGATCGCCGAGGATGACGTGTGCCGTCCCCGCCCGGTCACCTCATTCACCCCGCCCACGGCCCGGCCGAGCCCCGGGACGAGCGCGTTGACCAGGGTCGACTTGCCGACCCCGGAGTGCCCGACGAGTACGCTTGCCCGCCCGGACAGCCGGGCCCGCAGCGCCTCCAGCGCGCCGGGATCCAGGGCCGGTGAGCCCTCGCCAGCGCCCGGCCCGGCACCGGCGAGGCGGCAGGACAGCGACTCGACGCCCAGCGGGGTGAAGTGGTCCAGCAGCGGCGCCGGATCGGCCAGGTCGGCCTTGGTGACCACCAGCAGCGGCTCGATGCCCGCGTCGAACGCGGCGACCAGGCAGCGGTCGATAAGCCGGGGACGCGGCGCCGGGTCGGCCGCTGCCGCGACGATGACCATCGTGCCGACGTTGGCGACGATGACCCGTTCCACCGGGTCGGCGTCGTCGGCGGTGCGCCGCAGCGTCGTCGTGCGCGGCTCGACCCGCACGATCCGGGCGAGCGTGCCCGCCGTCCCCGAGACGTCCCCGACCACGGCGACCTGGTCTCCCACGACGATCGAGCGCCGGGCGAGCTCGCGTGCCCGCATGGCGATGACGGTGACCCCGTCGAGCAGCAGCGCGTACCGGCCCCGGTTCACGCGCACGACCCGGGCGATCCGGGCGCCGGCGTGCGCGGGCCGGTTCTTGGTGCGCGGGCGGCTGCCCGAGCGCGGCGGGCGCACGCGCACATCGCTCTCGTCCAGGTAGCGATACGAGCTGCGCGAGCTCATCGCGGTGCCGTCCTGGCCGCCGGCCGGCGCCTCATGCGCGCCAGCCCCGCCCGGGCCGGCGCCGCTGGCCATCCTCGTCATCATCGCCGATGACCGGCAGCGGGCCCGTCTGCGGGCCCGGCCCGGGAACGGCGGGAGTCACGGGCGCGGTCTGGCTGAGGGCGTCGCGCCACATGGCCGGGAAATCCGGCAGCGTCTTACCGGTGGTGGCGATGTCCTCCACGCTCGTCCCGGGGACGGCCAGGCCCAGCACCGCCCCGGCGGTGGCCATCCGGTGATCGGCGTAACTGCGCAGCCGGGTACCGGTCAGCGGCCGGGGAGTGATGAGCAGGCCGTCCTCGAGCACCTCGGCCTGCCCGCCCAGGCGGGTGATCTCGGCGGATAAGGCTGCCAGCCGGTCGGTTTCGTGCCCGCGCAGATGGCCCACCCCGCGGATGCGCGAGGGGCCGTCGGCCAGGGCGGCCAGGGCCGCCACCGCCGGCGTCAGCTCACCGGCGTGGCGCAGGTCGACATCGATCCCGGCGATGGCCCCCGGGCCGCCGGCCCCGGTGACGGTCAGGCCCTCGCGCTGCAAGCTCACGTCGGCGCCCATCATGTCGAGCACGTCCCGGATGGCATCGCCGGCCTGGGTGGTGTGCTGCGGCCAGTCGGGGATGCGCACCCGCCCCCCGGCCACGAGCGCCGCGGCGAGGAACGGCGCGGCATTGGTGAGGTCGGGCTCGATGACGACGTCCAGCGGGTGGATGCCGCCGGGCTCGACCCGCCAGCGGTCGGGGTCGGCGTCGTCAACATCCACCCCGGCGTCGCGCAGCACCTCGACGGTCATCTCGATATGGGGTCGGCTGGGCAGCGGCGGCCCCTCGTGCACGACGGTCAGCCCCCCGGCGCACCGGGCGCCCATGAGCAGTAGCGCCGAGACGAACTGCGAACTGGCGGAGGCATCCAGGGTCACCGTGCCCCCGGCCAGGCCCCGCCGTCCGTGCACCGTGAGCGGCAGGTGGTCCCCGCTGGCGTCGATCTGCACCCCGAGCGAGCGCAGGGCGCCGATGACCGCGCCCATCGGGCGGGTCCGGGCGGCCTCATCGCCGTCGAACAGGACCGGGCCGTCGGCCAGGGCGGCGACCGGGGGCAGGAAGCGCATGACCGTGCCCGCCAGGCCGCATTCCACCCGGCCGCCGCCGGTCAGCCGCCCCGGGGTGATGTGCCAGTCATCCTGGCCGGGCTGGCCGGCGGGCAGGTCCTCGATCCTGGCGCCGAGGGTGCGCAGCCCTGCGGCCATCAGCAGGGTGTCGCGGGAGCGCAGCGGTGCGCGCAGCCGGGAGTCGTCCTCGGCCAGCGCCGCCAGCAGGAGGAAGCGGTTGGTCAGCGATTTGGAGCCGGGCAGGCGGACGACTGCGTCGAGCGGACCGGCCAGCTCAGCTACCGAAGGCGCGGGCCACGGATCAGGAACGGAGTCAGACACGGGTGTGATCGCCGTCTTTCACATCGGGGATGGGATTAGGTGGGAACTAAAGGACAGCACGAGGATGGCAGGCACCCGGGCTGCCCGTGTCTCATCCGGGCGCCCTCACGAGGGGCACGGCCCGCTGGCCCCGGCAGCGGGCCCGGCGGCGATGCAGGCGTGCCGGCCCGGTCCCCGGTCGGTGGCGGCCGCGGACAGGACGAGGCCGCCGAGCAGGCCGAGGTTCTTGAAGAACTGGACCCGGTCCCGGGCGGCGACGGCCTCATCGGTCCGGTTCCAGTAGTCGTGGCCGACGACCGTGGTCGGGATGAGCGCGGCCGCCAGCATGAGGCTGGCCAGGCGCGGTGCCCGGTCGGCGGCCAGCAGGCTGCCCCCGGCGAGCATGATGGCGCCATTGGCCCGCACGGCCATCTCCGGGTCGTCGGGCAGGCCGGTCAGCTCGGCCAGCCGGTTGACGAACCTGGCTGCCAGGCCAGCCCGCCCGTTGGGGTTGCGCAGCTGGTCATAGCCCCCGGTGACGAAGACCGCGGCGAGCATGGGACGGGCGCAGCGTCGGACGAAGGCCATGGATTCTCCTGTCGGATGGTCGCCAGACCGGCGATCGGGCGTCGTGGACGGGCTCGTCTCCCGACCTCATTCATGTTCTGGACCTCGTGGTGAACACCCATCGTATTCACCGGGGATGCGCCCCGCAGTCGATGAGCGCCGTGTTAATTGACCATTCACGGAACCCCCGGCGCCGGCTGCGGGGAATGCCCCGCCCCCGCGGCGGCGTTGTGCCCACCGGATCGGGCAAGGGCCCGATGGCGCAGCAGCCGCTGGCCCGCAGGACTCTTCCGGCGGGCTGGATGGCCGCTGCGGTCCGGCGCGGGAGGGAGACGCACGTTGCTGGTAATCGCCCCTGAAGCCGAGCGCGGGCTCGCACCCGGCTCCCCGGCACGAGGCGCAGGTGCCGCGCAGCCCCTAGGCTGGTCTGCGATGACTTCTCACAGCACGCACGCCCCGCAGCCGGGTGACGACGGCACGGCTGCACCGCAGGCACCGGCCGTACCCGGTCACGATGAGCCCGCCGCCGGTACGGAGACCCATGAGCAGCGGGTCGCCCGGTTCGAGACCGAGGCGATGGTCTACCTCGACCAGCTGTATAGCGCTGCCCTGCGCATGACGCGCAATGCCGCCGATGCCGAGGACCTGGTCCAGGAGACCTACGCCAAGGCGTTCGCGGCCTTCCACCAGTACCGCCCGGGCACCAATCTCAAGGCCTGGCTGTACCGCATCCTCACCAATACCTTCATCAACTCCTACCGCAAGCGGCAGCGCCAGCCGCAGGAGTCGGACGCGGCCGAGATCGAGGACTACCAGCTGGCCCGCGCCGAGTCGCACACCTCCCGGGGGCTGCGCTCGGCCGAGACCGAGGCCCTGGACCACCTGCCCGACAACGACGTCACCCGGGCGCTCGCGCAGATCCCCGAGGATTTCCGGATCGCGGTGTAC
>CAMCQD010000104.1 GCA_945876925.1 uncultured Dermatophilus sp. | reverse complement strand
GGAAATGCCTGGTCATGCCTAGCTGCCAGTCGCTCGTCTGCACGAATCGCACCACCGCTGCCCGCCTCTCGCCACTGCCCCGGGGAACCGCTGCCCAACCTAGCCCGCCCCGCCGTCAAGGTCGGTCATGCCCGTGCCGCGGGGGCGCCCGGTAGCTGGCGAGCGCACCCCGCCGGTCACCGGTCCGGCCGGGGAAACCGGGACTGGCCGCCGGGGGCCGGGCACACCGGCTCCATGAGGAGGCCCGGCACCCGGACGGGTACTCCGTGGCCGCCCAGGACGCGAGAGCCCTGGGCATGGCCAGGACGTTCCCGGAGCCGAACCGGTCCGGTCCGGGCTGGTCCGCCCCGGGAGTCAGGCTCGCACCGGCGGGACAACCGGACGCGAGGGCAGCCGGCTACCGAAATCGGCGGGGCTCGCCTGGGCAGGGAGGGGAAACCTGCGGCGAGGCATACCGGCCCGGCCGGGGGTCAGGCGACGCGGCCATAGGAGACCTTCGATGACCAGATGGCGTGCAGCCCGGTCGTCTTGCCCCGGCGCGGCGCGTCATACATCTTCCCGTCCCCGGCGTAGATACCGACGTGATGCGCCGGAGAACCGAAGAACACCAGGTCGCCGGGAGCGGGATCGGAGACTGGCTTAGCGGCCCGTTGCTGCTGGGCCGCTGTGCGCGGCAGCGTGACCCCGGCCTGGCGGAACACGTACTGGGTGAACCCGGAGCAGTCGAACCCCCGGGTACTCGTGCCACCCCACACGTACGGGATGCCCTTGAGCCGTGCGGCAATAGCCAGCACGCTGGCGTTCGTGCCGCGCGCCGCCGGTTTCGTGCCCTTCCCGGCGGAACGTCCCGGCGAGGAGGAGCCCCGCCGGCCCTCCGGAGCACCATCTGCCGCCCGGGACCGTCCCGGAGACGGCGTTACTGGCTGCTTGCCCGGCACCTCCGCGGACCCCGGGGATGAGCCCGGAGCCGGTTCCCCGGTGCCAGCCCGCCCGGCAGATGGTGCCGAGCCGGGCGTCCTCGCTGATGACCCCGGCGAACCGGTGCCTGCCTCAGGGGTCGTCCCGGGAACGCCAGTCGTGGCAGCCGGGGTCTCCTCATCCTCATCCGGCGCTTGGTCCTCATCCGGCGCCTGATCCTCATCCGGCGCCTGGTCCGCGTCCGGGGAGGATGGCACCGGCACCGGGGACTTCGCCTCACCGGCAGTAGCGGTTCCCCCGCCAGCAGGTGATTCCGCAGACTCCGCCCGCCCGGACGCGGAACCCCCGCCCGCCTGCGGGCACTCCCGCCCCCGGACCCGGCCGCGCGACCCCCCATCGGCAGGCAATGCCTCACCGGCAGAAGCATCCCCGGGCGACGAGGCGACCCGGCCAGACCCCGCCTCCCGCTCAGACGAGACCCCCGCCGCATCCGGGCGGCCCAGGCCATCACCGGGCTCAGACCGCTCGCCTCCCCGGCGCATCGTCCCCAGGGACGCCGGGGAGGTCGCAGTTGCCAGAGGCTGCGGTGCGGCTTCCGCGGGAGGAGCCGCGGACCCGGTCTCGCACGAGGCGGATCCGGTGCGCTTATCCGGTGCCGGGCTGGTGAATCCGGACGACGGCGGCCCGGCAACGCGATTCACCAGCTTGTCCGGGGCCGCACCGGCCTGCAGCCGGACCCGGCCCTGGCTGGCAGACGGAACCGTACCCGGGTCGTCGTCGAGCCACAGTTCGATGGTCACCGGCTGGCCGGTTCCGCTCGCCGGCCGCCGCAGGGTGATCTGGGCGTGCGGCTCCGCAGGATCGGGCGAAGGCCGCGCCCGCGACGGTTCCGGCGACAGCGCGGGCGAAGCAGACCGGCCCGAGGTGGCTTCCCGGCGCGAGACGGGGCTCGACGGGCTACCCGCACGCTCCCGTTCCGGCCCGGCCACCCCGGCAGGAGAACTCGCCCGCGACGACGAACCCGGCCTGGCCCGCCCGGCACCCGCCTTCTCCCGTTCCGGCACAGCCACCCCGGAACCCGCCCGCACACCAGCACGACCCTGACGCTGCGGCGACGGCGCGGGCGAAGCAGACCGGCGCGAGGTGGCTTCCCGGCGCGAAGCGGACGGGCCCGCCGCCCCGGCGCCGGACGGCGTACTGGCAGTGAACGGCCCGGCGACCGGGCCGGACGTGGTGCGGGCCTGATCCTGGCCCGGGGCCGGGGCGGTGAGCTGCGCCGCCGCAGTGGCGGTCCCGGCGAGCACCAGCCCGCCGGATAGCACGAACCCGGTCGAGGCCCGGACCAGGCGGGAAGCGTCCCAGGTGAGCGGAACGCCTCCCCGGATAGTGCGGCGGCCCGCAGGCCTGAGAAACGTCGGGGAGGACATGGAGACGGCCCTTCTGACGGCGGCTGCTGACGCCGGGCAGCCTCCCCCAGCGCCACCGCCGGGGCGGTTCCCCGCCACAGCAGGCTTGCCGCACGCAGCGCTACGTCACGGGCTGTGGACGCTCCCGGCGCACCCGCCGCGAGAAGCCCGGCGCACCCGCCCGCCCGGGCTCACTCGCTCTCGACGAACAGGAAAGCGGCCACCTCATCATCCAGCCACAGCGCCTGCTCAGGAGGCACCTCGGCGCCGCGCAGCACCACTCCCCCACCTTCGCGGCGGGTCGTGATGAGCGCACCGGGAACGACCCCGGCGGACGCCATCTGGCTAAGGATCTCGGTCTCGCCCTGCAACGGCTCGCCAATGCGGGCGAGCGTGATCGTAGTCCCGTCAGGCAGGTCGCCGACCCTGCGCACCTCGGTCGCGGGCAGGACGGGACCGCCGAACGCCTCCAGCCCGGGAATCGGGTTGCCGTAGGGACTGCGCTCGTGGTCGGAGATCAAGCTGAGGATCTTCTCCTCGACCCGGTCGGACATCACGTGCTCCCACCGGCAGGCCTCATCGTGTACGTACTTGTATTCCAGGCCGATGACATCGGTCAGCAGCCGCTCGGCGATGCGGTGCTTACGCATCACCCGGGTAGCGCGCTCGCGCCCCACGGCGGACAGCTCGAGAGTCCGGTCTGGCATCACCGTGAGCAGGCCATCTCGTTCCATCCGGGCCACCGTCTGGGAGACCGTCGGGCCCGAGTGATCGAGCCGTTCGGCAATCCGCGCACGCAGCGCGGGTACCCCCTCCTCTTCGAGTTCGAAGATCGTGCGGAGATACATCTCAGTGGTATCAATGAGGTCGCTCACATTCTCAGCTTCTCACTGACGACCGGTGGCGGCCACATGTGTCCACCGCCGCACATGTGCCCGCCGCCGTCCAGTTCCCCGGGGAGAACCCGCGCTTCCGCTGAGAAGAACCCACACCCTGCCATTGCGGCCAGTAACCATGCGGCACTAGTGTGCCTCATAGGCTGCCGCGCGGATCCCCGACCGGTGCAGGCAGCCGTCGGGTCGTTCCCGAGACGACCCCTGGCCCGGCGATTCCCCTGTGTCGCCGGTCTCGCGGAGGCGGGGCCCGGCTGGGTCCCGCCTCCGTTGCATGCCGGGCCGGTATCCGCCCCGCAGCGGCACCGCCGGAGTCCTGCAGCGCACCCGCAGAAGCACCGCAGGCGGCCCCGGCGGGAAGACCCGGCCGGGGCCGCCTGAACGTTCAGCCAGTCACAGCAGCGGCGCCACGACGACGGCGACCAGCATGCCCAGCAGGGCGATGATGACGACGATGCGCTGCGCCCGCGGGGTCATCGGCACCCTCTCCCCGGCCGGGCCCGGCCCCGCAGGTCCGGTGCCCTCGTCCCGGGCCGCGGGTGCTGGCTGCCGGTCACGGCACGACCTGCTCGCCTCATGCGCCGACCAGGGTCCGGATCGGGTCCATCGCGAAGTACACGAGGAACAGGACAGTGACGATCCACATGAGCGGGTGCAGCGTGGCCGCCTTGCCCTTGGCGATCTTGATCGCGGCGTAGGCGACGAACCCGGCGCCGATACCGGCGGTGATGGAGTACGTGAACGGCATGAGCACGATGGTGAGGAACGCCGGGAACGCGATCTCGACATCCTTCCAGTCGATCTCGATGACCTGCTGCATCATGAGGAACCCGACGACGACCAGCGCGGGGGTGGCCGCCTCGTAGGGCACCACCTCGACCAGCGGGGCAGCGAAGACCGCCAGCAGGAACAGCAGCCCGGTGACCACGGAGGCGAACCCGGTGCGGGCACCCTCGCCCACCCCGGAGGCCGATTCGATGTACGCGGTGTTGCTGCTGGTGCAGGCGGCACCGCCGGCGATGGCGGCGCACGAGTCAACCACGAGGATGGAACGGGCGCGGGGCGGGTTGCCGTCCTCGTCGAGCAGGCCGGCCTCCGCGCCGATCGCGACCATGGTGCCCATCGTGTCGAAGAAGTCGGCCAGCATGAGGGTGAAGACGAGCAGCACGACCGAGACGATGCCCAGCTTGCCGATCGAGCCGAGCAGGTTGAAGTGGCCGAGCAGGCCGAAGTCCGGCAGGGCGACCAGCTCGGAGGGAATCCGGGGCACGTTCAGGCCCCAGCCAGTGGGATTGACGACCTTGCCCGAGGCGTCGGTCTGCGAGCCGATCCGGAACATCGCCTCGGCGATGATCGCCAGGATCGTGGCGCCGGTGATGCCGATGAGGATCGCGCCCTTGACCTTGCGGACCAGCATGACGACGATCGCCAGCAGCCCCAGCAGGAAGATGAGGCTGGGCCATCCGGCCAGGAAACCGCCCGGGCCCAGCTGCACCGGGGTAGCAGGGGCGCGCCGCACGATCCCGGCGTCGAACAGTCCCACCAGGGTGATGAACAGCCCGATACCGACGCTGATCGCGGTCTTGAGCTGCGCCGGGATCGCCCGGAACACCGCCTCCCGGAAGCCGGTCAGCACGAGCAGCAGGATGATCAGGCCTTCGAGGACGACCAGGCCCATCGCATCCGCCCACGTCATCCCCGGCAACGCGGCCAGTGAGAAGGCGACGAAGGCATTCAGGCCCAGGCCCGCGGCGAGTGCCAGCGGGTAGTTGGCCACCACGCCCATGAGGATGGTCATCACCCCGGCCACCAGCGCCGTGGCCGCGGCCACCTTGCCCAGGTCAGGTGCCGTGCCGCCGCCGAGATAGGCCCCGGTGCCGTCCGCTACCAGGCCGATGATGAGCGGGTTGAGCACGACGATGTAGGCCATCGTGAAGAACGTGGCCAGGCCGCCGCGGATCTCCCGGCCGAGCGTGGATCCGCGCTCGGTGATGCGGAAGTAGCGATCGAGCGCGCCGACGGGGGCCGTCTTCGAGGGGGAAGGTGCGAGAGGCATGAGCGAACCCTATCGACATCCCAGCCCAGGCCCGGAAACCGTGCAGGCAGCGCCCAGGCCAGCTCCCGGCCCGGCCCTGGGCGCCAGAACCAGCCTGGCCGCGGCGACCCGGGTGATGCCAGCGGGTTTCAGACGAGGTCGACGGCCAGGTCGTCCAGCACGGGCGCGCTGGCTGACGCCGGCGAGACTCGCGCAACGTCGGTCTCGCTGTGCGCGCCGCAGCCGTGGTCGAGGCTGACGACGCCTCCGTCCGAGGGCGACCACGGGCTGGCGCACACCCCGAACACCGCCCGCAGGGCACCCGACAACGGCAGGAAGTACCCGCACGAGGAGCACGTGGCCTTGGCCGCCACGGCGACCTCGGCGTGCGGGCCGTGCCCGCCGTCGTACCAGCGCTGCGCCGCCGCCTCGCGGCCCTCGGCGGACAGCACCCGGGGACGGCCGAGGCCGAGCTCCCACAGGGCGATGGCGTCGGTCTCCTCATCGCCGGTGGCCTCGAAACCGGGCTCGAGCAGCGGGTCGTCCTCACGGAACGGCAGGACGTCGCTGACCCGCAGATCACCGGGGCGCAGCCGTTCCGCGTAGGGCACCCAGTCCGGGGAGAGGATCGCGTCCTGCCCCGGGATGAGCGAGGCCTCGCACACGGTGAGCTTGCGGCTGCGCGGCGCCCGGGCCAGCGTCACCGACCACACCCAGCCACGGTAGGCCCGCGCCATGCAGACGAACGTATGCGTGGCGAGGCGGTCGGACTCCATCTGGGCCCCCAGGTGATCGCCGACCGTGCCGGGCTCGGCCATGTCGGCGGCCACCGAACGGGCGAGCTCCACCGCCTCGGGCGCGCACAAGGTCGCGTCCTTCCTGATCGCCGCCATGCACCCTCCGTGAACACCCGGCGGCGCGGCGCCGCCCGGTAGGGCCAGTGAGCACCGCTGATCGTGCGAACCGCCCGGCCGGTGCTCGTCACCGGGTGTCAGTCCGCTTCCAGGTTAACCGCTGCCCGGGGAACACCGTGACCGTGCCGTACCGTTGGACGGTGGCACCACGCGCCGGCCGGGCCCGGATCCGCTCCCTCGCGGATGACCTGCGGGCGCGCACCGACGACGAACTCGCCGCGCTGCTGCAGGCCCGTCCTGAGCTGGCCCGCCCGGTACCTGGCGACTTCCGCGCCCTGGCGGCGCGCGCCACCAGCGAGCCCGCCGTCGCCCGGGCGCTGGATGAACTCGACCTGGGTCGTCTGCGGGTGCTGCAAGCCCTCATCGTCGCCGGCGGGAGCGCCGCCGCGGCGGCCCGCCTGTGCGGCGTCACCCAGGCCCG
>CAMCQD010000103.1 GCA_945876925.1 uncultured Dermatophilus sp. | reverse complement strand
ACACCGTCTGCGACTTGATCTCGCCGGTGGTGTTGTTCATGAACTCGGCGGTGACGAACAGCGGGGCGCTGTAGGTCATATCGCGCTCCCTGCACTCGTCGATGGAGTACTTCTGCTCCTCGAACCGGTGGTCGCGGAACGACAGGGACATGGAGCCGGAGAAGTCCTCGATCGGGGAGATCTCCTCGAAGATCTCCTCGAGGCCGGACTGCTCCGCGATATCGTGACGGCCGGCATCGAGTGCCTCGGCGACGCGGTCCTGCCACCGCTCGTTGCCGAGGAGCCAGTCGAAGCTTTCGGTTTGCACAGCGAGCAGATCAGGGACTTCGAGTGGTTCGCGGATTTTGGCGAACGACACCCGCCCGGAGGGGGTGATCGCGCTCGACATCTTCTGGGTCGCAATACGCGAGGAAGCCAAGGATGGTCCTTCCGCAAGGCCTGGGTAACGGCGATAGCGCGCGAATCCGCCATGCATCCTCGAAACGCATCCGTTGACCAGCGGCTATGCACGCCCCATGCTGGTGTTACCGGACCGCCGGCACCCCCGGGAACACCGGGGAGACGAAAGTCCCGCGCTCCACCTCAGGCCGCACGTCCTCATTGACGATGTGACCTGTGACATCGACAGCGTCGCTCTGAGCGACGACAATCACGTCACACGGGCCGCGCTCTCCGTGACCGGGCACGGCATGCCCCCTCCCGACGGGCCGGGATCTCACCTGCGTGAGACACCCTTGACCAGCCTGATAACGGGCGCGCCGAACCGCCGAAGCACATGGGCAGCGCAAAGCGCTAGCATACCCGGCGGGCCATGAGAAACCAAAACGAGATGCCGGCACGCCGCCGGGCCGGGACGTGCTGCGCCCCTGTTCCCCCGGGTGCCGGGGTGCCCGCGCGCACCCGCAGGGGCGCAGCGTGCTGCGGTGCGGCGGGGATGTGCGCCCCGGCTGGCCGTGACCGGCGCCGGCAGCATCTTGCCCTGGCTAGGCTCAGGGTGCTGACCAGGTTCGATGATGCGAGGGAGCGACATGGCCGATCATCTGCTGTCCAAGGACCTCGGGAAGGCGGGCTGGCCCGCCGACGCGGATCCGGTGCTGGCCATCGCGCCCGGCACCGGCGAGACGATCGCGTTCGAGGTCTCCGACGAGGCGTACGCCCAGCTTGACGAGGTGCGCGACCTGAGCAGGCTCACCGCGGTGCTCAACCCGGTGACCGGGCCCGTGCACGTGGAAGGCGCCGAGCCGGGCGACACCCTCGCGGTGCGCATCCACGGCATCGAGCTCGCCGCGCACGGCTGGTCGATGTACCTGCCCGGAGCCGGGGCGCTCGCCGCGCCAATGGGCCCGGAGTGGTTCGTGCGCCGCGTGCCGGTCCGCGACGGGAAAGCGCAGCTCACCAGTTCCATCTCGGTGCCGGTCGCCCCGATGATCGGCTGCATCGGCGTGGCCGCGGCGGCAACGGAGATGTCGAGCGTCATGCCCAGCTACCCCACGGGCGGCAACCTCGACCTCACCGACGCCCGCCCCGGCTCCACCGTGTACCTGCCGGTCGAGGTGGAGGGCGCGCGGCTCGGCATCGGCGACCTGCACGCGGTGATGGCGCGCGGGGAGTCGTCGTTCGTGGCCATCGAGATCGCCGGCACCGCCACGGTGAGCGTCGACCTCATCAAGGGCGAGGGCCTGCGCGCCCCGTGGATCGACACCGGTGAGGAGATCGTCTGCGTCGGCCTCGGCGACCCGGTACAGGATTCAATCGTCAACGCCTACGAGGACCTCTTCGCCCGCCTCACCCGGCACGAGGGCCTGACGAAGGGCGACGCCTACGTGGTGATGAGCGCCGCCGCGCACACGGAGCTGGGCGGGCCGACCGGTTCAGTGGCCCCGGACCCGCTGCACCCGTTCCGCGCCAGGGGCGCGGTGACCCTGGCACGCATCGCCCGGTCCGTGCTCCGCTGACGCCCGGGGCGGGCACCCGCCCACTCCCCCGGTCGATGCGCGCCCGCGCCTGCGGCGGGGGGGTTTGCAGGCGCAGTTCAGCGCCCCGGCCCGTTGTTCGCGGCCATCGCCTCGTCGAGGGGCGCCCGGTCACCGGGCCGGACGACCCGCGCGGCTTCGGCTCCGTCGCGGAGGAACACGACGGTCGGCCACAGCTTCACCCGGTAGCTGCGGCCGAGCACGCGGCCCGGGCCGTCCTCGATCGCGTAGACCGGCACGCCGGGGTGGTCCGCGAGCGCTGCGGTGATGTGGCGGCCAGCGGCCATGCAGTAGCCGCACTCATCAGTGCCGAAGATGACCACGGCCGGGCCGGTGGTCGCATCGAGATCCGCGCGTAGCGGCTGTTCCGGGCTATAGCTGATCACTTACCCAGCATGCCCCAGTATGCTTAGACCCGCCCCGCCCGGTGAGGGCGCGGCGGGATCGCGCCAGCGTAGTTAGCGGCAGCCGGTCCGGGGTATCAGAGGGCGCGCAACCGGGCCAGGAACCGGAGCCGCAGGGCACGGGCATCCCCGCCCCAGGCCTCAGCCAGCCATCTGGCGCCGGGCAGAGACGAGATGATGAGAGCCCGCGCGCTGTATCCGCCATTTGATTCCGCGATCCCGGGTGTCAGGATGAATCATGGATAAGGTGGTTACGCTCGATAGCGTGGCGCGCCTGCGGGAAATCATCGGCGAGCCCAGCGCGCGCGTGCAGAGCAAAGTGCATGCCCGCCTCGACGCCGACGACATGCAGTGGCTGCGGGCGTCGTCGCTATGCTTCCTGGCCACCAGCGACGCAGCCGGCCGGTGCGACGTCTCGCCTAAGGGCGACCCGGCCGGGTCGCTCGTTCACATCCTCGACGAGTCACATATCGCCATCGCGGAGCGGCCCGGCAACCGCCGGGTAGACGGGTACCTGAACGTCCTGGAGAACCCGCATGCCGGCCTGGTCTTCGTCGTACCCGGACGCTCCGATGTGCTCCGGATCAACGGCAGGGCGCACCTGGTCGAAGACGCACCCTGGTTCGATGCGCTTGCGGTTAAGGGCAAGCGGCCCGTGCTGGCGCTGCTGGTCGAGATCGAGGAAATCCTCGGCCACTGCGCCAAGGCGCTGGTGCGGGCGCAGGCCTGGCATCCGCAGACGTGGCGGCCGGGCGAGGTGGCCGACGTGAGCGCGACGGCCCGGGCACGCCGCGCCCAGGGCCTGCCAGAACTCCACGAGGGAGTCACCAGCGTGGCAGAACTGGAGCAGGCGCAGGTGGCCTCATACGGCGACGACCTGTACTGAGCCCGGCGCAGGTACGCCGGGGTCAGTACAGGGACCCCGGCCGCAGCGCCGATACCCCGGGGCATTACGACGCGACGCCGGTGGGCGCCCGCGCGGGAATGAACAGGAACCCATGCCCGGCAGGTGCGGGTCCGGGCCGGGGCGCGCGGGCTGGCCGGGGACTACACGAGCGCCCAGACGCCCAGGCACAGCACGAAGCCGACCAGGGACATGAACGTCGACAGGATGGTCCAGGTGCGCAGGCCGTTGCCGACCGACAGTCCCAGGTAGCGCGTGACGATCCAGAACCCGGAATCGTTGATGTGCGACAGGCCTAGCCCGCCGAAGCACGTGGCCAGCGTGAGCACGACGACCTGGAGCGGGGTGTACCCGCCCGCCGCGAAGGACGGCTGGATTAGCGCGCCGGCAGTGAGGAACGCGACCGTCGCCGAACCCTGCGCGGCCCGCAGGGCCAGGCAGATGATGTAGCCCGCCACGATCAGCGGCAGCCCCATCGCGTCGAGCTGATCCGCGAGCGCATCCCCGATACCGGTCTTGACCAGGATGTTGCCGAATACGCCGCCGGCGCCGGTGACGAAGATGATGACCGCGACCATCGTCAGCGCCGAGTCGAGCACCTTGCTGCGCTCGGTTTTGTCCCAGCCCATCCGGCCGCCGATGACGAAGTACGCCACGATGACCGACACCAGCAGCGCCGTGGCGGGCTGCCCGAGGTAGCTGGCGAAGTCGCGGAACGCATCGCCCTTGGGCAGCACCGTCGCGGCCACCGAGCCGACCATGATCATGACGATCGGCAGCAGGATGAGACCCGTCACCGTGCCCGCGCCGGGACGCCGGGTGGCGACCGCGGTGGCGCTCCCGCCCGGACCGGCCGTGCTGCCCTCCGCCGGGTCGTCCCCGGAGCCGGCCAGGGCCGCTGTCGCCGGGGAGTCGAGCAGCTGAATCGCGTCCACCTGGAACAGCCTGGCCGCGAAGAAGCCGGCCACGCCGACGATCGCGCACAGCACGAGCCCGATGAGGGTCATGAGGCCGGCGTCTGCGCCCATCGAGGCCGCCGCGGCGACCGGCCCCGGGTGGGGCGGCAGGGCGACGTGCACGGTGAGCAGCACTCCCGCGACCGGCAGCCCGAGCTTGACCGGGTGCAGCCCGGCGACCTTGGCGAAGGCGAACACCAGCGGGGCCAGGATGATGAAGCCGACGTCGAAGAACACCGGGATACCGAGGATGAACGCCGCCGCGGTCACCGCGGCGATGACCCGCTTCTGCCCCAGGACATGGGTGAACTTGGTGGCGAGGACCTCGGCGCCGCCGGAGACCTCGACCATCCGGCCGAGCATCGATCCGAGCCCGACGATGATGGCGACCGAGCCGAGCACCTTGCCCATCCCCTCGATCATGGCGGGGACGACGTCGGCGATCGGCATCCCGGCGACGATGCCGGTTCCCATCGCGACCAGCAGCAGCGACACATAGGCTGAGAATTCGTACCTGATGACCAGCACCAGCAGGATGAGGATCGCGCCTAGCGCGATCGCCAGCAGGGCACCCACTCCCACGGCTCAGCCCTCCTGACGTGGCTGGCCGGGGGCGATGACGGTGAGCACGGCCGAGTCGTCCAGGGCGGCCTTGCCCTGCGCCTGCCCGAGCAGGTAGAGCGACTGGGCCGCAGCGGCGACCGGCGTCGGCACGGCAGCTGCCTTCGCGGCATCGGTGACGATGCCCATGTCCTTGACGAAGATGTCCAGGCGGCTTCTCACCTCGGCCCCGCCGGGCTGGTAGGCCTGCAGCATCCGCGGGCCGCGGTCGCCCAGCATGAACGAGGACGCCGCCCCGGCCATGAGGGCCTTAAGGGCCATCTCGAGATCCAGCCCGAGCGCCGCGGCCAGGGCCAGGGCCTCCCCGGCCGCGGCGATGTGCACTCCGCACAGCAGCTGGTTGACGGTTTTCATGGCCTGCCCGTCACCGGGGTTCTCACCGACCCGCACGAGCGTGCCGGCCATCGCCTCGAGCACCGGGGCGGCTGCCGCCCAGGCGTCGTCGTCAGCGCCCACGGTGACCAGCAAGGTGCCGTCCCCGGCGCGGACGGGCCCGCCCGAGACGGGGGCATCGGCCAGCAGGAGGCCGGATTCACCCAGCCGCTGCGCGGTGGCCCGCACGGCTCCGACCCCGACGGTGGAGGTGAGCAGCACGACCGCACCGGGCCGCATCACCCCGGCCACGCCGCCGGCGCCGTAGAGGACGTCGTCGAGCTGGGCGGCGTTCCGGACCGCGAGCACGACGACAGCGGCGTCCGTGGCGGCCTCGCGGGCGGTCGCCGCCGGGGTGATCCCGGCTTGCCCGGCCAGCTTCAGGCGGTCGTCACTGATGTCGAATCCGCGCACGGCGGCCTGATGCCCGGCCAGGTTGGCGGCCATCGGCAGGCCCATCGCGCCGAGACCGAGAACAGCGACTCTGATGTTCTGCAAGGACATGATCACGCGCTTCCTGTCTTCATCGGAGGGATTCTTACGAGGTGACCGCGGCGGCGGCACGGCAGCTGGGCCGCCTGCGGTGACCAGGCCAGGACGCTGCCCGGCCCGGCGGGTCGCCCGGGCCGGCCGGCGGCCCGGTACCTGGCCAGGCCGGTCAGGCGGATAGCTTGTCCACCACGTCGGCCAGGCTCTGGTCGTCGCCGACGTTCCCGGCGAACACGATGTACGGGATGCCGCGCGCCGGGCCGGAGCGGGGCTCCCACAGCGAGACGATGCCGGGCAGCATCGGGCCGCGGACGTACGCCCGCCCGATGGACAGCCCGTGCGTGGCCACGTCCGAGCTGGTGATACCGCCCTTGGCGACCACGAACCGCGGCGGCCTGGCGGCCAGCACCCGGCGCACCACGTCGACCACGGCCGCCGACACCGTCCGGGCGATATCCAGCGAGGAGCTTTCATCCGCGCCGGTGACCAGCGTGCGGCTGGTGCGCATCACCGCGTTACCGCTGGCCAGCGCGTCCGCGAGCCGGTCAGCGACCCCGCGGACGTGGTCATCGCGCCTGGCCGGGTCGAGCACTGCGGCGACGTCGAGCTCGGCCTCGAACGGTGCCCGCCGGGCCCGCAGCGCATCCAGCTGCCGGGTGGTGAGCGGCACGTGCGACCCGGCCACGATCAGCCCCCCGGAAGTCGCCTGCCCGGTCCCGGCTCCGGCGATGGCGGCCGCATCGGCTCCGGTGAGCGGTTCGCGGACCGGCTGTCCCAGCCGGGCGCGCATGAACGGCGGCCCGACCCGGTAGAGGAACTGCTTGCCGTCAGCCTCGGCGCCAGCGAGCGCTGAGGCGAGCAGGAGCAGATCGTTCTCGCCGGCGCAGTCCGCCGCGATGATGGC
>CAMCQD010000102.1 GCA_945876925.1 uncultured Dermatophilus sp. | reverse complement strand
GCTCAGCGCCGGGCTGGGCAGCCGGGCCCCGGAGATCGAGCATGTCGGTTCTACGGCGGTGCCGGGGATGCCCGGTAAGGACGCGATCGACATCCAGGTCGGGGTGCCCGCGCTGACCGATGCCGACGACCCGGAGTTCGTGTCCGCGCTGGCGGAGATGGGCTTCCCGCGGATCGACGGGTACCGGATGGATCACCCCACCGATGACCTGCCCGACCCGTCGCTGTGGATCAAGCGCTTCCACGGCTCGTGCGACCCCGGGCGCGTGGTGCACCTGCACGTGCGTGAACTGGGCAGCGCGGGCTGGCAGTATGCGCTGCTGTTCCGTGACTGGCTGCGGCACGATCCCGGCGCCGCCGAGGAGTACGTTGAGGTCAAGGCGGTGCTTGACGCCCAGTCCACGAGCACGGCGGAGTATGTGCTGGCCAAGCAGCCCTGGTTCTCGCAGGTGTGGCCGCGCATCCAGAGCTGGGCCCAGCGCAGCGGGTGGAACGGCTGATCTGCTCATAAGCTCCCGGGTAGCCCGGCCCGGGCGCCTCAGTCCGCCCCGGCAGAGGGAGTGCCGCGGCCCTTCGTGACCGGGCAGCGGGCCCTGCGGGACGTTGTCAGCGGTGCCGTCTACGGTGTGGGTATGCGCCCCACGACCGACCTGCAACGCACGGTGGCACCTTTCCAGGTGGTGTCCGAGTACTCGCCCAGCGGCGACCAGCCTGCGGCGATCGCCGAGCTGGCTGCCCGGGTGCGCCGCGGCGAGCAGGACATCGTGCTGCTGGGCGCCACCGGCACCGGTAAGTCGGCCACGGCTGCCTGGCTCATCGAGCAGGTGCAGCGGCCGACGCTGGTCATGGCCCCGAACAAGACCCTGGCCGCGCAGCTGGCCAATGAGTTCCGGGAGCTGCTGCCGCATAACGCGGTCGAGTACTTCGTCAGCTATTACGACTATTACCAGCCCGAAGCCTACGTGCCCTCGACGGACACGTACATTGAGAAAGACAGCTCGATCAACGATGAGGTCGAGCGGCTGCGGCATTCGGCCACCAATTCGCTGCTCACCCGCCGCGACGTGGTGGTGGTGGCGTCGGTGTCGTGCATTTACGGCCTGGGCACGCCGCAGGAGTACGTCGACCGCATGACCTCCCTTCAGGTGGGCATGCAGCTTGACCGTGATGAGCTGCTCCGCCGGTTCGTGCAGATGCAGTACACCCGTAACGACGTGGCTTTTGCCCGGGGCACGTTCCGGGTGCGCGGGGATACCGTCGAGATCATCCCGATGTACGAGGAGCTGGCGCTGCGGATCGAGTTCTTCGGCGATGAGATCGAGCGCATCCAGACGCTGCACCCGCTTACCGGCGAGGTAGTGCGCGATGAGTCCGAGATGTATGTCTTCCCGGCGTCGCACTATGTGGCCGGCCCGGAGCGGATGGAACGCGCGATCAGCGGTATCGAGGAGGAGCTGGCCGGGCAGCTGGCCCTGTTCGAGCGCCAGAACAAGCTGCTGGAGGCGCAGCGGCTGCGCATGCGGACCACGTATGACATCGAGATGATGCGGGAGATGGGCTCGTGCTCGGGCATCGAGAACTATTCCATGCACATTGACGGACGGTCGCGCGGCAGCGCCCCGAACTGCCTGCTCGATTACTTCCCCGAGGATTTCCTGCTCGTCATCGACGAATCCCATGTCACCGTGCCGCAGATCGGGGCCATGTACGAGGGCGACATGTCCCGCAAGCGGGTGCTGGTCGATCACGGCTTCCGGCTGCCGAGCGCGATGGACAACCGGCCGCTGAAGTGGGAGGAATTCCTCGAGCGCATCGGTCAGACGATCTACCTGTCGGCGACTCCCGGCGATTACGAGCTGGCCAGGTCCGACGGGGTGGTCGAGCAGATCATCCGGCCCACGGGGCTGGTCGATCCCCAGGTCATCCTCAAGCCGACGACCGGTCAGATCGATGACCTGCTCGGCGAGATCCGGGCGCGCGCGCAGCGCGACGAGCGTGTCCTGGTCACCACGCTCACCAAGAAGATGGCCGAGGACCTCACCGACTACCTGCTCGACCAGGGGGTGCGGGTGCGCTACCTGCATTCGGAGGTCGACACCCTGCGCCGCGTGGAGCTGCTGCGGGAGTTGCGGCTGGGCCAGTTCGACGTGCTCGTCGGCATCAACCTGCTGCGCGAGGGCCTGGATCTGCCTGAGGTCTCGCTGGTGAGCATCCTCGACGCGGACAAGGAGGGCTTCTTGCGCTCCACCCGCAGCCTGATCCAGACCATCGGGCGTGCCGCCCGGAACGTCTCGGGGCAGGTGCACATGTACGCCGACTCGATCACGCCCTCGATGCAGGAGGCGCTGGACGAGACCAACCGCCGCCGGGAGAAGCAGCTGCGCTACAACGCCGAGCACGGCATCGACCCGCAGCCGCTGCGTAAGCGGATCGCGGACATCACCGACATGCTGCAGCGCGAGGACGCCGACACCGAATCCTTGCTCGGCCAGGGCCGGCCGGTTTCCCGCGGGAAGCGCCCGGGGGAGCGCGCCCGGGCGGCTACCGCCGAAAGCCGGCCGCGGCAGCTGGACACTTCCTCCATGGCCACCACCGAACTGGCGGACCTCATCCGCGAGCTCACCGATCAGATGCACTCGGCCGCCGAGGAACTGCACTTCGAGCTGGCCGCCCGGCTGCGCGACGAGATCGGCGACCTCAAGAAGGAACTCCGCCAGATGGTGGCCGCCACCTCGTAGCCGCCGGGCCGGCGCTGAGGACCGGCCCGGACATGCCGGTGGCCCCGCCTGAACCGGGCGGGGCCACCGGAGGCTACCTGGTGCTGCCGGGTGAGCGGCAGCACCAGGTCTTCAGGCGGGCGTCACGGGAGCATCGTGCCCGTGGCGAGGAAGCGGCGGTGCCACTCGTGCGCCAGGGCGAGGTCGTGCGGGGTGTGCTGGCCGTTGGCCACCTTGCGGGCGCGCTCGAAGTACTCCATGAGCATCGGCCGGTAGTCCGGGTGGGCGCAGTTCTCGATGATGACCTTCGCGCGGCGCCGCGGGGCCAGGCCGCGCAGGTCTGCCAGGCCATGCTCGGTGACGATGACGCTCACGTCGTGCTCGGTGTGGTCCACGTGCGACACGAACGGCACGATCGCCGAGATCGCGCCGCCCTTGGCGGTCGAGGGGGTGACGAATGCCGAGATGTACGCGTTACGCGCGAAGTCACCCGAGCCGCCGATGCCGTTCTGCATCCGGCTGCCCATGATGTGCGTCGAGTTGACGTTGCCGTAGATGTCGGCCTCGATGAGGCCGTTCATCGCGATGACGCCGAGGCGGCGGATCAGCTCGGGGTGGTTGCTGATCTCCTGCGGGCGCAGGATGATGTTGCGCCGGTACCGGGCCGCCTGCTCGTTCATCCGGTGGGCCGCGTCCGGCGACAGCGAGAACGCGGTAGCCGAGGCCACCCGGATCTTGCCGGCGTCGATGAGGTCGATCATGCCGTCCTGGATGACCTCGGTGTAGGCGAACAGGCCTTCGTACGGCCGGTCGAGCAGGCCCGAGAGCACCGCGTTGGCGATGTTGCCGACGCCGGACTGGATGGGCAGCAGCTCCCTGGGGACGCGGCCGACGCGGACCTCGTTGTCGAGGAAGTCGAGCAGGTTGCTCGCGATCGCCTTGGAGATGTCGTCCAGCGGCTTGAACGGGGTGTTGCGGTCGGGCAGGTCCGTCTCGACGATGGCGACGATCTTGTCCGGGTCGACCCGGAAGTACTGCTCGCCGATGCGGTCCGCGGCGGTGGTCATCATCACCGGGGTGCGGTTCGGGGGCAGCCGGGTGCCGTAGTAGATGTCGTGCATGCCCTCGAGGTCCATGCTCTGCCACGAGTTGACTTCGAGGATGATGCGGTCGGCGTTGTCCAGGTAGGTCTTGTTGTTACCGATGGACGAGGACGGGATGAGGCGGTCGTCCTCGGTGATGCCGGTGACCTCGACCACGGCCACGTCGAGCTTGCCGAAGAAGCCCTCCCACACCAGCGGGGCCACATGCGACAGGTGCACGTCGATGTAGTCCATGTCCCCGGAGTTGATCCGGGCGCGGGTGGCGGGGTCGGACTGGTATGGCATGCGCAGCTGGACGCCGTTGGCCTCGGCGAGGGCGCCGTCGAGCTCGGGGGCGGTGGAGGCACCCGTCCAGACCCCGATCCGGAAGTCCTCGCCGGCGGCGTTGGCGCTGCGGATGCGCTCGGCGAGGGCGATCGGCACGACCTTGGGGTACCCGGCGCCGGTGAACCCGCTCATCCCGACGTTGTCCCCGTTGCGGATCAGGGTAGCCGCGTCGGCTGCCGACATGATCTTGCTCCGCATCCGCGCGCTGGCGATGCGCTCGCTCATCGATACCTCCTGAGATCTTGGTTCGAGCCGGCGTCGGCGACCCCGAGCGGCCCCTCGGCACGATCTTAAATGTCCTGACCTGTAAGTTCTGGTAGTTCGGGCGAAGGAAGCGCACACACTTCTGCTATCGGTCAGCGGCCTGCGCCTGCTGCCTGGCTTGCGCCGGCCAAGGCGGCGGGGCTGGCTACCAGCCGCGGGCGCGCCAGGCGGGCAGCGACGGGCGCTCGGCGGCCAGGGTGGTGTCGTCGCCGTGGCCGGGGTAGACCCAGGTGCGGTCATCGAACCGGTCGAAGACGCGGGTTTCCAGGTCGTTCATGAGGGCGGTGAAATCTGCTTCGGTGCTGGTCTTCCCGGGCCCGCCGGGGAATAGCGAGTCGCCGGTGAACAGGTGTACCTGCCCGCCGGGCGCGGTCCAGGCCAGCGCGATCGAGCCGGGGGTGTGGCCGCGCAAGGCGATGACCTCCAGCGCCTGCTCGCCCACGGTGATGGTGTCGCCGTGGGCGACGGCGCGCGCGGGCGGCAGCGGCAGGGCGGCGGCATCGGCGGCCCCGGCGATCGTGACGGCGCCGGTGAGGCGGGCCAGTTCTGCCAGGGCGCCGGTGTGGTCGGCGTGACGGTGGGTGGTGACGATCGTGGCCAGCCCGGTGCCGCCCTCGGCGACCAGGGACCGCAGCCGGGGCGCGTCGCAGGCGGCGTCGATGAGCAGCTGCTCGCCGGTGGCAGCGCAGGTGAGCAGGTAGGCGTTGTTGTCCATCGGCCCGACGCTGGCCTTGCGGATGATCAGCGGCCCGGCGTCGCGCACGGCGGTCGCGCCGCCGGGGGCGACCCGGCCGTCGTACGGGGCCTGCCAGGGCTGGGCGTTCGTGTCCGGTCCGGTCATGTCCTGGCTCCGATCTGCGGCGGGGACGGATTGTGCGCGGGTGGTCCGGCACCCCGCCGGCCTGGCGGGCAGGCACTAGTCTCCCGCACCTCGCCGGCTGCGGGCGCGGGCAGGACTGTGTCAGGGGCGGCGCATAGAGTGGCCGACGTGTCCGGACAACCAGGCCAGCAACTCGAACCCGTCGTCGCAGCCCAGGCCGCTGCGCGCCCCGGTGCGCGGGACCGGCTCATCGTGCAGGGCGCCCGGGAACATAATTTGCGCAATGTGACGATCGACATCCCGCGCGACGCGCTGATCGTGTTCAGCGGCCTGTCCGGCTCGGGTAAGTCGTCCCTGGCCTTCGACACGATCTTCGCCGAGGGGCAGCGGCGCTACGTCGAGTCCCTGTCCGCGTACGCGCGCATGTTCCTCGGGCAGATGGACAAGCCCGATGTCGACTTCATCGAGGGACTGTCCCCGGCGGTGTCCATCGACCAGAAGGGCACCAACCGTAACCCGCGTTCCACCGTCGGCACGATCACCGAGATCCACGACTACCTGCGGTTGCTATACGCCCGGGCAGGCCGGCCGCACTGCCCCGTGTGCCGGGAGCCGGTCACCCGGCAGACCCCGCAGCAGATCGTCGACCAGCTGCTGCAGCTGCCCGAGCGCACCCGGTTCCAGGTGCTGGCCCCGGTCGTGCGCGGCCGCAAGGGCGAGCACCTGGACCTGTTCGCCTCCCTGCAGCAGCAGGGCTACGCCCGCGCCCGGGTCGACGGCCAGACCATCCTGCTGTCCGAGCCGCCGTCCCTGGAGAAGCAGCGCAAGCACACCATCGAGGTGGTCGTCGACCGGCTGATCGCCAAGGGCCCCGGGGCCGGGGACAAGCAGCGCCTCACCGACTCGGTGGAGACCGCGCTGCGGCTCGCCGGGGGAGTCCTCGTCATCGACTTCGCCGGCGCCGGCCCGGGGGACCTGCACGGCGGGCCCGCCGAGCGGCGGTTCTCCGAGCACCTGGCCTGCCCCAATGAGCACGAGCTCAGCCTGGACGCCATCGAGCCGCGCACCTTCTCGTTCAACAGCCCGTTCGGGGCCTGCCCGGTGTGCACCGGCATCGGCACCGAGAAGGAAGTCGACCCCGAGCTCATCGTCCCCGACGAGGACCTGTCCATCCGGCAGGGGGCGATCGCGCCGTGGACCCAATCGGGCGGCCTGGGCTCGTACTACGAGCGCGTCATCGGGGCCCTGGCCGAGGAGCTGCACTTCAGCCTCGACCAGCCGTGGCGCTCGCTGTCCGCCGAGGCCAAAGACGCGCTGCTGCACGGCAAAGAGCACCAGGTGCAGGTGCGCTACCGCAACCGGTTCGGGCGCGAGCGGCAGTACTCGACCGGGTTCGAGGGGGTCGTCGCCAGCGTCAAGCGCCGCTACGCCGAGACCGACTCGGACTGGGCCCGCGACAAGTACGCCGGGTACATGC
>CAMCQD010000101.1 GCA_945876925.1 uncultured Dermatophilus sp. | reverse complement strand
GTGTGCGGTGAGCACGGCGGCGACCCGGCCTCGGTGCACTTCTTCAACGAGATCGGCCTGGACTACGTGTCCTGCTCGCCGTTCCGGGTGCCCGTGGCCCGGCTGGAGGCAGGCCGCGCGGCGGGTTCCGGAGGCAGCGACAGCCGCTGATCAGTGAGCTGAGAGCGCAGCGCTCATGGCCGCCGGGGCGGCCGGATCTCTTCCGGCCGCCCCGGCGGCATCTGCGGGTCCGGGAACCGCTGGCCGGCCAGGGCGAGAGGGGACGGCCGGCGGGGTTTGCCAGGGCCTGCGCCCGGCGGCGATGTCCCTGCCCGGCCGGACCGGTCACGGCATTCGCTCGCGGGCGAGATGGCCTGCTGCCCGGCCGGGAAGGCTCGCCTTGCCCGATAGCCCTGCCCTGGGTGTTCCCCGGGGATAGGCTTGCACAACACCGCGAAGTCGCGTGCGACGGCCACTCCCGGCGTCCGCAGGGTAGTTCGCGGTCGCCGAGAGGACACCGCGATGAATGCTCCGCTGGACCGCCTGGTACACCTGCGCGCTGCCGGGGTCAGCGTGCTAGTCGACATCTCCGCAGGGCGCCTGCCCGCCATCGTGCACTGGGGTGCCGACCTGGGGGAGCTGACCGCCGCTGACGCCATCGCCACGCGGGACGCCTCGATCGTGCAAGTGCCGCCCAACGGCGTGGATGTGCCCGTGCGGCTGTCCGTCCTGCCTGAGCTGAACGCCGCCTGGCCGGGGAGGCCAGGACTGTCCGGGCACCGGGCGGGACGTGACTGGTCGGCTCGGTTCACGGTCACCTCGGTGCGGCTCGACGGCGCCGGGACCGGCCAGTTCACCGCCGCCGGGGCGGGTGCCCTGGTCGCCGAGGCGGTCGATGAGCAGCTTGCGCTGCACCTGTCCATCGAACTGGAGCTGCTGCCCAGCGGGCTGCTGCGGGCCCGCGCCCGGCTCCGCAACGACGGCGCCCCCTACACGGTGGACGATCTCGTCCTCGCCTTCCCGGTACCCGGGGAGGCGACTGAGCTGCTCGACTGCGCCGGCCGCTGGGGTAAGGAGAAGGTTCCCCAGCGCACCATCCTGGGCGTAGGCACCCATCTGCGCGAGAACCGGCGCGGGCGCACCGGGGCCGATGCCGCCGGGGCGCTGCACCTGGGCGAGCCGGGGTTCACGTTCGCCTCCGGGCGGGTCTGGGCGGTGCACACCGCATACAGCGGCAACCACGTTCACTATGCCGAGCGGATCAGCCTGGGATTGTGCGTGGCCGGTGGCGGGGAGCTGCTGCTGCCCGGGGAGATCTGCCTTGACCCCGGCCAGGAGTACGCCGGGCCGTGGGTGTACGGCTCCTACGGGGAGGGCCTGGACGAGGTGGCGCACCGGTTCCACGCGATGCTGCGCGCCCGGGCCAACCCGGTCGGGCCGCACCGCCCGGTGACGCTCAACGTGTGGGAGGCGGTCTACTTTGACCACGATCTGGACCGGTTGCGTGATCTAGCGCACCGGGCCGCCGCGCTCGGGGTGGAACGGTTCGTGCTCGACGACGGCTGGTTCGGCGCCCGCCGCGATGACCGCGCCGGGCTGGGGGACTGGGTGGTCAGCCCGGATGCCTGGCCGCAGGGCCTGGGACCGCTGATCAGCACCGTGACCGGGCTGGGGATGCAGTTCGGGCTGTGGTTCGAGCCCGAGATGGTTAATCCCGACTCCGATGTCGCCCGGGCGCACCCGGAGTGGATCATGTCGGCCCGCCCGGGAGGCCCGGCCGGGTGGCCGGTGGAGTCGCGTTTCCAGCAGGTGCTCAACATCGGCATCCCCGGGGCGTACGCGCACGTGCGGGACCAGATGGATGCCCTGCTGCGCGAGTACGACATCAGCTACATCAAGTGGGATCACAACCGCGACCTGGTCGAGGCCGGGGATCAGCTGCGCGGCGGCAGCGCCGGGGTGCACGCCCAGACCCGGGCGTACTACCGCCTGGTGGACGAGCTCAAGGCCCGCCATCCGGGCCTGGAGATCGAGTCCTGCTCCTCCGGCGGGGCCCGGGTCGACCTGGAGGTCATGCAGCGCTGTGACCGGGTGTGGGTGTCGGACTGCATCGATCCGCTGGAACGCCAGCAGATGAACCGCTGGACGATGCAGCTGCTCCCCCCGGAGATGCTGGGCAGCCACATCGCCTCGGGCCGCTCGCACACCACCGGGCGGGTGCATTCGCTGTCCTTCCGGGCAGGGACGGCGCTGCTGGGGCATCTGGGCATCGAATGGGATCTCGCCCGGGCCAGCGAGGCTGAGCTGGACGAGCTACGGCGCTGGATCGGGTACTACAAGGCCCATCGCGAACTGCTCCTCACCGGCGACCTGATCCGGGCGGACGTGCCCGGCGGCGACGGCGGCGGCCGGGAGGAGGGGACCGTGAACGTGTACGGCGTGGTCTCCCCGGGCCGGGATCAGGCGATCTTCTTCCACGCCACCACCGGCCGCAGCGGCCAGTCGCCCCGGCCGCGGATGCGCCTGCCCGGGCTCGACCCGCACCGGCGCTACCAGGTCACCCCGGTGATCGTCGGGGCGATGCCGGGCGGGCTGGTGCCGCCCCGCTGGTGGGGGGACGACAGCGGCCTCGGCGTGCCCGGGGCGAATGAGCCGGCCTACGGCGCCCCGGCCGCGGACCTGTCGTCTACCCGGCTGCCCGGAGCGGTGTTCCCCGGGTCGGTGCTGGTCAGCACGGGAGTGCAGCCGCCGCTGCTCGACCCGGAGAACGTCGTGCTGTTCGAGGTCGAGCAGCGCTGAGCAGCGCTCCGCACTGGCCTGGTTCGCGCCGGGCCGGGGAATTCCCTGCTGCGCGCAGTCGCCTCATGGACTGCGTGCGCTCTCATTCCGGGGCGAGATGACATGGCATACCGAAAGGAGCGACAACGATGTCTGTTTCCGCCAGGCCGGGCGTGACGGGCGGGGAAGCTGCCCGCCCCGCGCCCCGGCCGGACGATACGAGGGTGGCGCTGCTGTTCATCCTGCCGGCCGCAGCCGGGTTCGCCATATTCATGTTCTGGCCGGCGCTGCGCGGACTGTACCTGAGCCTGACGAAGTTCAACCTGCTCCAGCCGGCCGAGTTCATCGGGTTCGACAACTACACCCGCATGTTCTCCGACCCGATCTTCTGGAACGCGATCTGGGTGACGCTGCTGTACGTCGTCCTCAATATCGGCATCCAGACGGCCCTGGCGCTCGTGGTCGCGGTGATGATGCAGCGGCTCACCCAGTCGACCTGGCTGCGCGGGCTCGTGCTCACCCCGTACCTGGTTTCCAATGTCGTCGCCGCGATGATCTTCCTGTGGATCCTCGATTACCAGCTCGGTATCGGTCAGCAGATGCTGTCCGCCCTCGGGCTGGAGCGGATACCGTTCCTGGATTCGCAGACGTGGGCGATCCCGACGATCGCGATCATCAACGTGTGGCGGCACGTCGGCTATACGGCGCTGCTCATCTTCGCCGGTTTGCAGACCATCCCGCAGAGCGTCTATGACGCCGCCAAGGTGGATGGCGCCGGCGAGGTGACGATCTTCTTCAAGATCACCCTGCCATTGCTGCGGCCGATCATGGCGCTGGTGCTCATCATGACGGTGGTCGGCTCGTTCCAGGTGTTCGACACCGTGGCCATCGCCACCCAGGGCGGCCCGGTGAACGCCACCCGGGTGCTGCAGTTCTACATCTACGACATGGCCTTCGGGCGCTTCCAGTTCGGGTACGCCTCGGCCTTGTCGGTGGCGCTGCTGGTGATCCTCATGACCGTGACCTTCGTGCAGTACCGGCTGACCCGGGCCGGTAGCACGGACCTGGCCTGAGCGAGGGGCGGACGAGATGACAACCAGCACGCAAATCCCCGCAGCCCGGGACGAGTCCGCGCAGCCGCCCGCCGGGCCGGCCCGCCGGTTCGCTCCGGGAAGGATGCTCGCCTGGGCCTTCATGATCCTGTTCATCCTGGCCACGCTGTTCCCGTTCTACTGGATCTTGCGTACCGCGCTGAGCAGTAATAACGCGCTGTACGCCGGGTCGGGGTCGTTGTTCCCGGCGGGTTTCTCGACCGGCGGGTTCGAGCGCGTCTTCGGCTGGCAGACCGGTCAGGAGGCGATTGATGCCGGAGGCGCCGGGCAGGCGATCAACTTCTGGCGCTATCTGCTCAACTCGGTGATCGTGGCCACGATCGTCACGGTCTGCCAGATCACCTTCGCCGCCCTGGCTGCGTACGCCTTCGCGCGGCTGCGCTGGCGCGGGCGGGACAAGGTGTTCGGGGTGTTCCTCGCCGGCCTCATGATCCCGGCGATCTTCACCTTCCTGCCGAACTTCGTGCTCATCAAGCAACTCGGCCTCATCGATTCGGTGCTGGGTATCGCCCTGCCGAGCGTCTTCATGACGATGCCGTTCGCGATCTTCTTCCTGCGGCAGTTCTTCCTCGGGCTGCCGCGCGAGGTGGAGGAGGCCGCGTTCGTCGACGGTGCCGGGAAGCTGCGGGTGTTCTGGCGGATCATCGTGCCGATGTCGGCCGCGCCGATCACGACGCTGTCCCTGCTGACCTACATTGCCGCGTGGAATGACTATTTCTGGCCGCTCATGGTCAGCTACACCGATTCCTCGCGGGTGCTGACGGTCGGGCTGGGCGTGTTCCGGTCGCAGACCCCGCAGACCGGACCGGACTGGGCCGGCCTCATGGCGGCGACGCTGGTCGCGGCGCTGCCCATGCTGGTCCTGTTCGCCTGCTTCGCGAAGCGGATCGTCAACTCCATCGGCTTTACCGGCATCAAGTGAGGAGGGTGAACGTGACAACTACCAGACGTGCCATTGCCCGCCTCGGCGTTGCCGCATGCACCGCTGCGAGCCTGGTCGCGGCGGCGGCCTGCGGCTCGGGCGGGGCCAGCTCGGCGCAGTCCGACGGCGTCATCGACTACTGGCTGTGGGACAGCGCCCAGCAGCCCGGTTATCAGCAGTGCGCGGACGCTTTCACCAAGGAGAATCCGCAATACAAGATCCGGATCACCCAGTATGGCTGGGACGACTACTGGCAGAAACTCACCGCCGGGTTCATCGCCGATACTGCCCCTGACGTGTTCACCAACCACCTGGCCAAGTTCGCGCAGTTCATCGACCTGGGCGTGCTCGCCCCGCTGGACGACCTGCCGGCCACCGCCGGGATCAAGGATGGCGATTACCAGCCCGGCCTGGCCTCGCAGTGGAAGGGCCAGGACGGGAAGCGCTACGGCGCCCCGAAGGACTGGGACACCGTGGGGTTGTTCTACAACAGCGCGCTCACCGATGCTGCCGGCATTACCCAGGAGCAGATGAATACCCTCACCTGGAACCCGTCCGATGGCGGCACTTTCGAGAAAGTGGCAGCCAGGCTGACCGTGGACGTCAACGGGGTACGCGGTGACGAGCCCGGGTTCAACCCGCGCCGGGTGCGCACCTACGGGATCAACTTCGACGACGCCGGCGGTGGCCTGTACGGCCAGACCCAGTGGTCCCCGTTCACGGCGAGCACCGGCTGGGCCGCCACCGACAAGAACCCGTGGGGCAAGCGTTTCAACTTCGACGATCCCCGGTTCCAGGAGGCGCTGGGCTGGTACTTCGGCCTCGTGCAGAAAGGCTACGCGCCGCCCTTCGAGGCGTCCTCGGACACCGACCGGGTGCTCGCCTCGGGTAAGGCGGCGATGGGCATCAACGGCTCGTGGATGATCGGCACCTACACCGCCATTGAGGATTCCTCTGGCAAGAAGCTGCCGGTCAAGGCCGCGCCGACGCCGATCGGGCCGAGCGGAAAGCGGGCCTCGATGTTCAACGGCCTGGCCGACTCGATCACGGCGAAGTCCCCGGATAAGGAAGGGGCCGCGAAATGGGTGGCATTCCTGGCCGGTGAGCGATGCCAGGACATCATCGGGCGTGCCGGGGTAGTGTTCCCGGCCCGGCCCTCGGGCACCAAGCTCGCGGTCGAGTACAACGAGCAGCGGCGCCGGTTCAATGTGGACGCGTTCACCGTCCACGTCCGGGATAAGACGACCTTCCCGGCTCCGGTGGTCAGCTACGCCGCCGATATCACGGCCCTGCTCACCCCGGTGCTCGACTCGATCTACATGGGAACTGCCCCGGCGAGCGCGATGACGGGGGTGAACGAGCAGATCAACCGGCTGCTGGAGTAGTAGCCGGCGCCGGGCGGTCCCTGGCGCCCGCTGCCTGGAGAGCGGGTGCCAGGGGCCGCGCAGCCGGTGCCCGGACCGCGCCGGTGCCTGCCGCCCCGGTAAGGCTTCGCCCGGTGCCCGGGACGGGAGGCGGATACGGGGCGATAATCGGCTGATATGCGAGTGCCCGCATTACCGGCAGAACTCATCGACGGCCTCGGCGTGACTAGTGCGACTCCGGTCAGCGGCGATATCTGTGCTGCCTACCGGCTCAGCACGGCCGGCGGCCTGCTGTTCCTCAAAACGCACGAGCGGCCCGGCCCGGACCTGTTCGAGCGCGAGGCCGCCGGGCTGCGGATGCTGCGCGCGCACGCCCCCGAGGGCCTGGGCGTGCCGGCCATCGTCCGGGAGTCCAGCCGCGGCCTGGTGCTGGAATGGATCGAGGAGTCCCGCGGGGCCCGCACCGACGCGATCGAGCGCGACTTCGGCCGTGCCCTGGCCCAGCTGCACCGCACCACGAGCGAATACGGCACCTTCGGGGCGATCGACGGTTCGCTGGCCGGG
>CAMCQD010000100.1 GCA_945876925.1 uncultured Dermatophilus sp. | reverse complement strand
CTCCGGGGGGCGGCCGGGGTGGCGGAGCATCCGCCGGTCATGAAATAGCGCTGGTCAGCAGCGTTCATATGGTTCCGCGGGCCCGCTTCCCTCCGCCCGGGGAGGCGGGCCCGCGGTCTGTTCCGGCGTGGCGTCGCGAGACGAGAAGCACAATCAAATGTCAGGACATTTGTTGACATGTCCCTGACCGGGGCGCTTGAATGGCAATGCGCCACGCGAGCTGGCGTGACGACCCTCATCGTGGAGGCTATTCATGTCCGTTGACGTAGACACCTCGACCCCGCTTGGCATCATCACCCAGTCGACCCCCACTGCCCTGTGGAACGACTCTGCCAACCCGGTCGAGCTCACCGAATCGATTAGCTACGGAGCCGTTGGCGCCACGTGCAACCCGGTGATCGCCTACACCTGCGTGAAGGCTGACATGGACCGCTGGGTGCCGCGCATCCGCGAGATCGCCGCAGAGAACCCCACCATGCCGGTCTCGGAAATCGGCTGGAAGATCGTGGAAGAGCTATCCGTCGACGCCGCCCGGCTGCTTGAGCCCGCCTTCGAGAAGTACCAGGGCATCAACGGCCGCCTGTCCATGCAGACCGACCCGCGCTACTTCCGGGACGCCAGGGCGCTGGCCGACCAGGCCGAGCATTTCTCGCAGCTGGCGAGGAACATCATCGTCAAGATCCCCGCGACGTCCGTTGGCCTGGAGGCCATCGAGGAGGCCACCTACCGCGGCGTCAGCATCAACGTCACCGTGTCCTTCTGCGTGTCCCAGGCCGTGCAGGCCGGTGAGGCGATCGAACGCGGGCTTAAGCGCCGTGAGGCCGAGGGCCTGCCGGTGGAGACCATGGGCCCGGTCGTGACCATCATGGTCGGGCGGCTCGACGACTGGCTCAAGGAGGTCTACGACAAGGAACAGCTCGTCTTCGACCCTGGCTACCTGGAGTGGGCAGGCATCGCCTCGATGAAGCGCGCCGTGGCCGAGTTCACCAAGCGGGGCCTGCGCGCCCGGCCGCTGGCGGCCGCGTACCGCAACACGCTGCAGATCAGCGAGCTGGTCGGCGCCGACATCGTGCTCTCGCCTCCGTTCAAGTGGCAGCAGCGCTACCAGGCGCACGGCCCGGTCACGGCAGAGAACACCTTCGACATCCCGGTCCGCCAGGAGATCATGGACGCGCTGCTGTCCATGCCGGAGTTCGCCCGCGGCTACGACCCCGAGGGCATGACCCCGTCCGACTTCGACACCTACGGCCCGACCCGCAAGACGCTGCGCCAGTTCCTCGCGGCGGACAATGATCTCGACCAGCTCGTGATCGACGTCCTGCTCCCGGCTCCCTGATCCGGCGGCCAGTTAGCTGAACCCGGGTCCGGTGGCGCGGATGTGCCGCTGCCGGATCCGGCTGCCATGCTCGTCTCGTTCACTCAATGAGGAGTTCTTATGTCGTCTTCGGGTGCGACGGTGCGGCTGACCACCGCGCAGGCGCTCGTGCGTTTCCTGACAGTCCAGTTCACCGAGCGTGATGGCGTGCGCCGGCGGCTGATTCCCGGCATCTTCGGCATCTTCGGGCATGGTAACGTCGCCGGGGTCGGCCAGGCCCTGCTCCAGCAGCAGGTGCTGTGCGAGGAAGCCGGGGGCGGCCGGAGCGTCATCGACCGTCCGCTGACCGAGCCGGCCGATGGTGAGCTTCCCTACTACCTGGTCCGCAATGAGCAAGGCGCGGTCAACGCGGCGGCGGCGTTCGCCAAGACCACCAGCCGGCTGCAGGCGCTGGCCGTGACCACCTCGATCGGGCCGGGGGCGACCAACATGGTCACCGGAGCGGCGCTGGCCACCACCAACCGGCTGCCGGTGCTGCTGTTCCCCTCCGATATCTTCGCCACCCGCAAGCCCGACCCGGTGCTGCAGCAGCTGGAGGACCCCTCCTCACCGGACCTGTCTGTCAATGACGCGTTCCGTCCGGTGTCACGGTTCTGGGACCGGATCCAGCGGCCCGAGCAGCTCATCCCCAGCCTCATGGCCGGGATGCGGGTGCTCACCGACCCGGCCGAGACCGGTGCGGTGACCATTTGCCTGCCGCAGGACGTGCAGGCGGAGGCCTACGACTGGCCGGAGGAATTCTTCGCCGAGCGGGTCTGGTACGTGGGCCGGCCGCTGCCCGAGCCGGGCGCCCTGGACCGCGCAGTCGCCGCGATCCAGTCCGCGAGGAAGTCGCTCATCGTCGCCGGCGGGGGCGCCATCTACTCCGGTGCCAGCCAGGCACTGCGCGAACTCGCCTCGGCGACGGGCATCCCGGTCGCCGATACGCAGGCCGGTAAGGGCGCGATCAACTGGGACCACGAGTGCGCCGTCGGAGGGGTGGGCTCGACCGGGTCGGCCTGCGCTAACGCGCTCGCCCGGGAAGCGGATGTGGTGATCGGCGTCGGCACGCGCTACAGCGACTTCACCACCGCCTCGCACACGATTTTCGCCAATCCGGAGGTCAGGTTCATCAACGTCAACGTCGCCTCCTTCGACGCCGCCAAGCACGCGGCGACGATGGTCGTGGCCGATGCCCGCGAGGCGCTCACCGCGCTGCGGGAACGGCTCACCGGCTACCACGTGGATAAGGCCTACGCTGAGCGGATCCGGGCCCTGGACGCCGACTGGCAGCACGTCATCGACCGCTGCTATCACCTCGGCCACGGACCGCTCCCGGCCCAGACCGAGGTGTTCGGGGCACTGAACGAGCTCATGGGCCCCGACGACGTGGTCATCAACGCGGCCGGCTCGATGCCCGGTGACCTGCAGGCGCTGTGGCGCGCCCCGGGACCCGGGCAGTATCACGTGGAGTACGCGTACTCGTGCATGGGCTACGAGATCCCGGCGGCCATGGGCGTGCGGATGGCTAAGGGCAGCCAGGGCCAGGTCGTCGCGATCGTCGGTGACGGCACGTACCAGATGCTCCCCATGGAGATCGCCACCATCGTCTCCGAGGGGCTCAAGGTCATCTTCGTGCTCTTGCAGAACCATGGCTTCGCCTCGATCGGGGCGTTGTCCGAATCGCGCGGATCGCAGCGGTTCGGCACGAAGTACCGGATGCGGAACTCGGTCACCGGGCGGCTCGATGGCCAGGATGTGCCGTTCGATCTGGCCGCCAATGCGGCCAGCTGGGGTGCCGATGTGCTCACGTGCGCAGGCATCGAGGAGTTCCGGACCAACTATGTCAAGGCTGCCGAGAGCGACCGCACCACCGTGCTGTACATCGAGACCGACCTGCTCGGCCCCAACCCTCCCGGATCTGCCTGGTGGGATGTGGCGGTGTCCCAGGTGGGCGAGCTTGATTCCACGCAGCGGGCCTACGCCGAGTACCTGGCTGAGCAGGCGGCTCAGCGCCACTACCTGTGAGTGCGCGGGCAGTGATGAGCACACGCGAGGGAGATGCGCGATGAGTAACTGGTTCAAGCCGGCCGGATCGACCTCTGACGGGCAGTTCGATGTCGTCATCAAGCCGGGCGCCGGCGAGATGGTCCACACGGGCCTGCTCGTCACCGACCTGGCAGCGGGCCAGTCCCGGACCCTGACCACGGAAGGCAACGAGTGCATCGTGGTGCCGCTGTCCGGCGGGGCGAGGGTCACCGTGGGCGAGGAGTCCTTCGAGCTGACCGGGCGCGAGGACGTGTTCTCCGGGCCGACGGACGTGGTGTATGTGCCCCGCCGGCGCGAGTTCACGCTCACCAGCACCGGCGGCGGGCGGTACGCCTGCGCGCTGGCCACGGCAGCCAGGGACTTCCCGGTGGCGTACGTGCCGGCCGCGGCTGTCCCGGTCGAGCTGCGCGGGGCCGGGCGGTGCTCCCGGCAGGTGCAGAACTTCGGCACGCCGGGGACTGTCGAGGCCGACTCGATCATCGCCTGCGAGGTCATCACCCCCGCCGGTAACTGGTCGAGCTACCCGCCGCACAAGCACGACACCGAACGCCCCGGAGCCGAGGCGGAACTCGAGGAGATCTACTACTTCGAGATGCGCACCGAACCCGGGCACGACACCGGCGGGGCCGCCCCTGACCCGATCGGGTACCAGCGGGTCTACGGCACCGCGGACCGCCCGGCCAGCCTGTCCGAGGAGGTGCACGGTCGTGACACGGTGCTCGTGCCGCACGGCTGGCACGGCCCGTCGATGGCCGCGCCCGGGTATGACATGTACTACCTCAATGTCATGGCCGGCCCGGGTGAGGAGCGGGTCTGGCTGATCTGCGACGATCCGGCGCACGCCTGGGTGCGGGGCACCTGGGAGGGAGAGGACGTCGACCCCCGGCTACCGATTCACCAGCACTGAGCCGCGCCTGCGGTTAGGTCACGGCTCTAGCCGCCCCCGGGAGTCTTGTTCCCCTGGGGGCGGTTTTCGTGTCTCATGCGGAGCTGAGCGGCCGAGCCGGGGGTCCGCCTGCTCCGGGAGGGGGTTCAGGGCCACCCGACGGGGGCCGTGCGCCGGATGAGCGGGCCAGATCGCCGGTGCCTGCGGCGCGGCGATGCGCGCACAGCACCGCGCCGCGGAACCCCTGCCGAGGTCCCGCGGCGCGGAAGTTTCACGTGAAACGTTCGTTCAGGACGCGAGTACTCGCTCGACGTACTCCCGGTTGATCCGGGCGGCCTCCTTGGGATGCTTATGCGTGGTGTCCTGCTCCAGGACGACCCAGCCGTCGTAGCCGGTTTCCTTCAGCCAGCGGATGATCGCGGGGATGTCGACGATGCCGTCACCGAGCTCGGGGAAGATGATGTTGCGCAGTGCGTCGCCGAAACTCCACTTCTCCTCCCTGGCTTTGCGGAGCACCTCGGGGTCGACGTCCTTGAGGTGCACGTGCTTGACCCGGTGGCCGTACTCGGGCAGGTAGTCCAGGGCGTTCCCGCCGCCGTAGGCGAGGTGGCCGACATCCAGGCACCAGCCGACCTTGGCGGGGTCGGTCTCGTCGAGGAAGCGCTTGGTCTCGGCGGCGGTCTCGACGTAGGTGCCGACATGGTTGTGCAGGACGACCTGCATGCCCATCGGCTCAAGCAGATCGGCCAGGTGCGCCAGCCCGTCGGCCAGGTTCTTCCACTGCTCGTCGGTGAGGCCGCGGGATTCGTCCACGTGTCCCGCCTCCTGGTCGCGGCGCTCGTCACCGAGTTCGGCGGCGACCAGCACGGTGCCCCCGGCGGCCCGGACCCGCTCGGCGACGGCCAGAGCTTCGCGATCGGCTTCGTCCCACTTGTCACGGTCGCGGTAGCCCAGGCGCACGAAGGCACCGACCATCTGCAGGTCCCGCCGGGCCATCTCCTCGCGGACCACGGCCGGGTCGCCGGGCATCCCGGGGCCCCACTCAGTGGCGCCGTACCCGGCTTCGACCATCTCATCCAGCATCTGGCTGTAGTGGGTGTACGGGCGGAAGTCGGGGATGTCTCCGTTGTTCCAGTTACATGGTGCTGTGGAGATCTTCATAGACAGGGCTCCTTGCCGGTCGCGGCGCTGCGGCCAATACCATTTGCTCTGACATTCTCACATAGCCGGGTGCCTGGCGCGATGGCCTTCGTGGGTGACCTCGCTCATGAGGGCATCGCCGCAGCCCGCAGCACCGGCCTGGCCCCCGGGGGGAAAGCTGCTCACCTGCGGAAATGCGCTGGTCCGGGCTTGAAGGCAGCGGAACCGGCCGGTCAGCCCAGGCGGGGGACCGACGTAGTCAGCCGCAGCACGAGCTTGGGCTGGATGACGGTCAGCCGTCCTTCGTCGCGCGGGTGGGCGATCCGGTCCATGGCCTGCGCTACGGCGGCCCCGGCCTGCATGGCCGGATCCTGGGACACGGTGGTCAGGGCGATCCCGCCCAGGGAGGCGAGGCGGGTCTCGTCGTAGCCGACGACCGACACCTGCCCGGGCACGTCCACTCCGCGTGCCCGCAGCGCGATGAGCAGCCCGATGGCGATGCTGTCGCTGTGCGCCACGAGCGCCGTGGGCAGCGGCTCGCCGGAGTCGAGCAGGCGGACTGCGGTCGTCACGCCCGCCTCTTCTGACGGCGCGGAGGGCGTGATGGCGATCCTGGTTTCCAGGCCGGATTCGGTCATCGCGGCGCGGTAGGCCTCCCGGCGGGAGCTGGCTGAGGTGCTCGCGCCGCCATCGACGAAGGTGATCCGCCGGTGTCCCAGAGAGGTCAGGTGGCTGACCGCCAGCCGGATGCCGACGACGTCATCGGCATGGATCTCATCTACCCGTGGCGGGCGCAGGGTCGTGCCGATGCTCACCACCGCGGTGCGGGCGCCTAGTTCACTCAGCTCCGCGCGCTGCAGGTCCGGGCCGAGCAGGATGAGGGCAGAGACATCGTCGCGCAGCAGATCCTCGGCTGCCTCGCGATGCCCGCGCCGCCGGGTTGCCGCGGATAGCAGCAGCTCGTGCCGGTTGCTCTCGGCGCACTGGTACAGGGGATCGAGCAGTTCGGCGTGGTAAGCGTGGTCGGGATCGAAGGTCACTCCGATGACCCGGGTGCGTGATTCGCGTAGCAGGCGGGCGTGCCGGTCGGCACGGTAGCCGAGGCGGCGGGCGATGCGCAGCACCCGGTCGCGGGTGGCCTGGGACACTCCCGGCTCCCCGCGCAGCGCAACCGACGCCGATGAGGTGGAGACGCCGGCCTCGCGGGCTACCTGCACGAGCGTGACCGGTTCTGACGGCTGCGTCATCGTCACCTCCCCCTGTCGTAGCGAATCGCAGCCTACCGGGGTGGTAGCTGCGGGAGGATGCACAATGT
>CAMCQD010000099.1 GCA_945876925.1 uncultured Dermatophilus sp. | reverse complement strand
TGGAGGGTGGCGATCCTGCCGGAGCGGCAGACGGTGGCCAGGACGCGGCCCCAGGCGGTGACGCGTCGTTCTTGTTCGGCGGGGTCGAGGAGCACGAACGCGGGGTGGGTGATCTCGCACACCACCGTGAGCGTGTTCTGGTGGGGGTCGTGGATCATTCCCGCCCCCGTGGTCGGGTCCTCGTACTCGCGCAGCCGGGCTTGGTCGCCGGGCAGGGCGAGGGTTCCGGCGGGGCGTGGGGTGACGATGCGGCGCCGGTAGAGGAGCTGGCCGATGGTGGTGCGGTAGACCCACCAGCCGGCCACGGGCACCCACTCGATGACCGGGCGTCCCGCGACAGGTACCCAGGTGAGGAGGACGGCGGTGGCCCAGACGGGGGCGGTGTAGGCCAGCCACATCCCGCCCCCCGCGTACAGGGCGGTGATGATGGTGGCGATCGCGATCCCGACGGTGACCAGCTGGGCCGCGGACAGGCCAAGCAGGATGCCGCGACGGGTGAGCCGGGAGAACTTCACCGGCACCAGCTCCGAACCGGTCGCCTCCGGTTCGTGGCTGTTGTTCTTCTTGCGGCGGCTCATGCCTGCGGCTCCTTCCCTGCACTCGACGGCGGTGGCGGATTGTCAGCGGGCGGCGGGTTCGGCACTGGCGCGGACGGCGACACTTGCTCACCCCCACCATGTGAGGACGACTCCGGTGGTTGTGAGCTTGGGGTGCTGGGCGGGGTGGGTTGTGTACTGGCAGGTGGTGTGCTCGGCTGTGGCGGCGTTCCACCGGGTGCAGGCGCCGGCGGAGTATTCCCACCATTGCCTGCGCCTCCGTTGTTGGTGGGGGTGTGGTCGGCGGCGTCTGCCGCGGTCTCGGCCTGCTGACCCAGTTCGGCACCAGCTTTCGGGCCCACCGTGGCGGCATCCTTGGCCACCTGCACCCCGACCACGGCCGCGGCCGCAGGACCCGCAGCGGCAGCAGACCCACCGGATGCCGCACCCGACCCGGAAGCCCCAGACCCAGCTGCCCCGCCAGCGCCAGCCCCAGCTTCGGCTCCACCCTGGGAGGCCGAGGGGTTCGGGGTGCTGGGTTTCGGCGGCTGCTTCCCGCCACCACCGCTGTCACCGCCACTGCCGTCGAGGACCTGTTGGGGGTTGCCGGGCTGGCGGTCCGGGAGGGGGATGGGGCGGTTGAGGGAGTTCTTGGCGTCTTGTTCGGCGCCGATGGCGTGGTACATGTCGAACCCGACGAAGCTGATGAACCGGTAGGTCAGGTACGGGGCGAACGCGGCCATCGCCATCAGCACGACCCCGGCCAGCGGGTCACTGATCGAGGACAGGTCCCCATCGATGGGGGCGGCGACCTGGGTGATCGCGACGAGGAACATCACGACCAGCACGAGCTTGGAACAGATCAGCGCGACCACGAACATCGCCCACTTGCTGATCCACCCCCTCGTTGCGTCCCACGAGGAGCCTGACAGGGCCAGGGGTGCGAACACGATCGCGACCAGCAGCAGGGCCTTGCGCACCAGCAGCGACAGCCACACGATCGCCGCGGAGGTGATCGCGAGCCCGGCGAGGAAGATCGTGATGATCGCCCCGACCCCGGAGGCGGCGATGTTGATCGCGGTCAGTCCGCCGGCGAGGATCGTGATCTTCTCGCCCATCGATTCGGTGGTCTCGCCGGCGGCTTGGACGATCCCGACACACAGCTGGTCGACCACCTCCAACAGCAGCCCGGTCAGGGTGATCACCACGAACGACCCCAACACGCTCTTGGCGAGGCCGAGGGCGGCCCGGGTGAGGGCCGTGGGGTCACGTCTGATGAGGCCGGTGATGAGTTGGAGGCAGAAGAACAGCAGCATCACGAACACCGCGATGCCGAACAGCAGGTTGTAGACCGACAGGTATCCGTCACTGGTGATGTCGACCAGGGTGGTGGCGTCGAAGACGTTCCACACGGCCTCGAACAACCAGCCCGCGGCTGAGCCCATGGCTTGGGCGAGCCAGTCGAACGGAGCCGACACCAGTGAGGCGGCTGCTTCGCCAGCGGTTTCGCAGACACCTGAGATGACGGGCAGATCGCACACACCCACCGCAATCACTCCTCACACGTGGGGTTGGAACGGTTGGGTAGGGGTTAGACGGACTGGCCGACGTTCCAGAAGAAGTTGATCAGCGTGACCGCGGCACCGCAGATGATCGCTGCCCCGCAGGAGACCAGGACACCGACCTTGCCGCGGCCGGCCAGGTGCGGGTTGGAGGAGTTCGCGCCGAAGCCCCACACGATCGCGGAGATGATCAGCGCCAGCACCGACAGGATCAGCCCGATCGTCATCACCGCCCCCACGATGTTGCGCAGCTGCGCGATCCCCGGCAGCCCATCATCGTTCGGCGTGATGTCCACCTCCATCGGCAGCATCATCGGCAGCGTGGGCAGGACAGACGTCATCAGATCAAGCACAGCAAGCTCCTCACAGACAGAAGGACGAAAGGGACCCGCCCCCGGGACGACCGGGAGGCCAGGCAACCAGGGGAGGTCTGCCTGTCAGGTGTGCAGCCTGCTCCTGTTGTGATCGACGGCCCTCGGTGCTGCTGCGATACTTCGAGGGTGAAGTTCAAGCGCAGGAATCTGGTCGCGTTGGCTGACTTGGTGGTCGGTAACGTGGGACGTGACGATGCCGAGACCGAGGATGAGGCCAAGTACTTTCCCTACCGGTCGAGTTCCCGGATTACGGAGTTCTTTCAGGACCTTGATACCGAGTATCGACACGACGGCTCGACGCGCAGGGAGTGGGTTGCGGACGTTCTCGACGACATTTTGGCTCAACCGCACGAAGGTCCGAGCCATCCTCCGGAGTTGTTCTGCCGCTTGATCGATCAGCTCATGAGTCCCGCTGATCGCCTCAACGAAGGACCTGACCGGCCCCGCGCTCTGGCTCTCCTCAACGCTGTTCTGGAGCGCGAGAGGTTTCACGCGTTCTACGCGGAGGACAACCACTGCTACCTCCGGCACATGGGTACCCAGTCAGTGACCGTGCTGGCCGCCAACCCGCATCGGCCGTTCAGCAAGGCAGAGCAGGAGCGCCGCAAACTCCTTGCTGCCTATCTGGACTCGTGTAGCGAGGACGACCTCATCGAGAAGATCCTGCTCCCGATGTTCAGACAACTCGGCTACCACCGCATCACTGCGGCAGGGCACAAGGACAAATCGTTGGAGTATGGCAAGGACGTGTGGATGCGTTACACGCTGCCTACGCAACACGTCTTGTACTTCGGCCTTCAGGCCAAGAAGGGCAAGCTTGATGCCTCGGGCGTCACCAAGGCTGGCAATGCGAATATGGCCGAGATCCATAACCAGGCCCTCATGATGCTCGCCCACGAGATCTTCGATCCCGAAGTCAACCGTCGAGTGCTGGTCGATCACGCGTTCATCGTGGCTGGCGGCGAAATCACCAAGTCAGCTCGAAACTGGCTGGGCAACGCCCTTGACGCATCCAAACGTAGCCAGATCATGTTCTTGGACCGTGACGACATCTTGAACCTGTACGTCGTCAGCACCCTCCCGTTGCCGGATGAAGCACAGCCGTCCTCGCCACCCAACCCTTGGCTGAAGACCGACGAACCACCGTTCTGACAGCTGTCTTCGAGCTGCTCACAGCTGGTCGCCGAGGTTGATGAGCCAGTTGAGCCAGGTGATGCCGGCGCCGGCGAGGGTGGCTGTGCCGAGGGCGACGAGGAGTCCGGTGCGGGCTTTGGTGGCGGTGGTGTGGTTGCCGTTCGCTGTGGCGATGGCCCAGGTGATGCCGCTGATGAGCATGGTGAGGACGGCGGTGACGAGGACGAACGTCAAGAGGGCGCCGATCACGGTGTGGAGGGTGGTGTTGTCGCCGAAGGCGCCGAAGTCGGGGTAGATGTTCACGGGTATCAGCTGCCTTCTTTGACGGTGATGTGGACGTGGTCGTAGTGGCCGCCGGTGACGTCGGTGGGGTCGTGCATGCCACCGCCGTTGTAGGGGCGCCAGCCCTCGGCATCGCGAGCGAGGGACCAGATCTGGCCTTGCCAGATCAGGTACTCGACGCCGAGGGTTTCGGCGTTGTCTTGGAGCCAGTTCGTCAGCGCCCATCCGGCTTCGAGCTGCTGGGGTGTGGGTCGGGAGCCGATGGCGTTGCCGAAGGTGACGTCACAGGCTCGTCCGAGGGGGTGTTCGGATTTGGTGCCGGGGCGGGGTGAGTAGCAGGCCCAGGAGCTGTCGGGGTAGGCGGTGAGGGCTTGGGTGTAGACGTGGAGCATGCGGGCGGTGATCTGTCCGTCGGTGGTGGGGTCATCGACCTTGCGGTCCGGGTCTCCGGCATCGGGCCTTTGGGGCGGCGCGGGCTGGGTCGCGGCCGGGTTGCAGCCTTCCTGCTCGACCGGTGTGGTGGGGGCTGGAAGGTTGCCGCTGGTGTGTTGGTCGAGCCAGGGCTGGGGGTCGGTGAACTCGCCGTCGCTGCCGCCTTGGCGGAGTTCGAAGTGCAGGTGTGCGCCGGTGGAGTAGCCGGCCGAGCCGACATCGCCGATGTGTTGTCCGGCGGTGACTTGGTCGCCGACATTGACGTGGATGCCGGTCTCCCACAGGTGGGCGTAGGCGGTGGCGATCTTCTGCCCGCCGGTGGTGTGTTCGATGATGATCAGCCCGCCGTACCCGCCGGACATCGAGGCGTGGGTGACGATGCCGTCGGCGGCGGCGAGGACGGGGGTGCCGTCGGGGGCGGAGTAGTCCGCGCCGGTGTGGAGCTTGTTCTCCCCGGTGATGGGATGGACCCGCATCCCAAATGGCGAGGTGGCGACCCAGGTGCCCTCGGGCAGCGGGAAGACCACACGCCCGGTCTCGGGCAGCTGGGGGCTGTCGGCTGTGGGGGTGGTGAGGGTAGTGAGGATCTGTTCGGCGACGGGCTCGTAGTTCGCATACCGGTCGGGGTAGGCCGACACCTCGACGGCTTGGGCGGCTTCGCCCTTGGACAGGGTCTGCCAGCCGGGGATGTCGAGCAGTCCGCGGGGTGAGGGGTGGTTGGGGCCGGTGGGTCCGCCGAAGAACGCGCGCGCCTGGTAGCCAGGGTCCATGAGGTCAGGGACGGTGCCCCATCCGGCTTGGGGTCGCATCTGGAACAGGCCGAGGCTGTCGTGGTCGGAGGCGTCCCCGTCATTGGGGTGATTCCCGGAGTCGGGGTAGACGCTGGTGTTGGCCAGCATCCGCAGATTCGACTCGGTGAGCGCGGCCATGAGCGCGATCTGCAGCCCGTCACGCGTGACGCCCTCGATCTGGGATCCGGTCTGGATGATGGTGGCGGCATGGGTGAGCTGGGTGGTGTTCAGCGTGAAGGTCTGCCCGTCAGCGGTCGTCACGTCCAGCGAGTCCGGCACCGGCCCCACCACCGACGGGCCAGTCGTGCTGGTGGTGCAGGAGGCGTTGGCGCCGGGGCTGAAGATCATCCCAACCCCCAGCAGGAGCAGGGCGGGACTGAACAGCACGAGCACGGCAGCGATGACGGCGAGTTTCTTCACGGCCGGGTCACCGCAGCGGGTTGTCGAGCTGTGACAGGCGCAGCAGGTGGCAGGTGTCGTAGGTCGGCGCGCAGACTACGAACACGGTGAACTCCACCTTGTGGGCCGAGGTGACTGGTTCGCCGTTCCAGGTTCCGGTGCGGTGCCGGGTGCCCTCGATGGTGTAGGCGACCGTGCCTGGTGCGAGTTGCCCCTCAGGTGCCTGGGCAACGGCTTCGCCCCACTGGTCGGGGATGTAGGCGCGGGCGATCGTCAGATGCTGACTGGTGCCGTACTCACGCAGGTCCTGCCAGGCGGTCCGCGAGGGCAGGTAGGCGGCGACGTCGGTGGCGAGGCCGGCTTGTTCGGTGCCGCTGGGGTCCCCGACGGCGAGGATCGCCGAGGTGTAGTCCAGCGGCAGCAGCCCGGTGGTGGTGTCCCACGCAAACAGCGTGGTCGCGACATTGCGAGCGAACTGCTCCGGATCAGCACTACTCGCCACCGGTGGCACCAGCGGCGCCCCCGAGGCCGAAGGCTTGGCGGTGCTGGTTGCGGAGGGGGACGGGCTGGTGGTGATGGTCGGTGACGTGCCCGGGGTGCTGGTCGGGGTGCAGGGGCCGGTGGCCAGGCCGTAGATCCCGACCCCACACACCAGGGCCGTGACTGAGCCGGCAGCGATCAGCACGAGCCGGCGACGCGACGAACGATCAGAAGTGTCCATGCCCAGAGGTGCACCCACCACAAACACCGGCGGGCGATTTCCAGAAGGAGACCGCCCGCTGAGGGACGTTGACGAGTCTTTGGAATCAGAGCACCGGGATTAGTTCCTCGTGGATCCAGCTGGTCAGAGTTGTGGGTGTGGTCGTTGCCAGAGTTCTCCGCTGTTCGGGGCGGAAGCCATCGCGCAGTCCGGTACTCATGCCGAGGACGGCGTCGGCCATCATTGGAGGCATCCCTACGGCGAGGTAGCGCTGGAGCATCTCGGTGTCAGTGATTTGCTCCGCCTGGACCGGGTGACCGACATGGGCAGTCAAGGTCTCGGCCACCTGACGCCAGGACAGGTCCTGTGGTCCGTGGACGGCGTGGACTCGGCGGCCGCGCCACTGCGTGTTGAGCAGCGTGAGGCTGGCGACCTCGGCGATATCGCGTGGGGCTACCCAGCTCATCGGCTGGTCGAGTGGCAGCACTGTCGTCACTTGCCCCTGCCGAACGGCATCAATGTGGCTATCCGCAGTTGAACGTGGTGGCCTGCTGATTCAAGGGTGAGCGCCTGCCGT
>CAMCQD010000098.1 GCA_945876925.1 uncultured Dermatophilus sp. | reverse complement strand
GGGCAGTGCCGGGACCGGGTACGGCACTCGGGCGGGATTCACCGTGCCAGCCTAGGCCCCCCGGGCATGAGCCGGCCCGCGGCGGGCCAGAGCCGGCCAGGTCAGGGTGACCCAGGACACCGGCGGCGGCTCAGATGTTGAACCCGAGCGCCCGCAGCTGCTCCCGGCCGTCCTCGGTGATCTTGTCCGGGCCCCACGGCGGCATCCAGACCCAGTTGATCCGGTGGTAGTCGACCAGGCCGGACAGGGCCATGCCGGTCTGGTCCTCGATGACGTCGGTGAGCGGGCAGGCCGCGCTCGTCAGCGTCATGTCGATGGTGGCGGTGCGGTCGGGCTCCACTGTCACGCCGTACACCAGGCCGAGGTCGACCACGTTGATGCCGAGCTCGGGGTCGACCACGTCGCGCATGGCCTCCTCGATATCGGCCACCGTGGGCAGCCGCGCGGCGCTGTCAGCGGCGGTGTCGTCATTCGTCATCGGTTCGCTCCTGAAGTCGGCGGGTCGCATCCGGGCGGGCCTCGCGGCCGGGGTGGCTGATGCCGGGCACTAGCGTCACTGGCCGGTGCCCGCGGCGGCGCCCAGGTCGGCACCGGAACGGGCCAGGGCGTCGGTGAAGGCCGTCCAGGCCAGCAGGGCGCATTTGACCCTGGCCGGGTAGCGGGATACCCCGGCGAAGGCCACGCCGTCGCCGATGACCTCCTCGTCACCGGCGTCCTGGCCGCGGCTGGTGAGCATGTGGCGCATGGCGTCGCGGGTCCCGATGGCCTCGGCCAGCGGGTGCCCGATCACCTCCCCGGCGAGCACGGAGGCCGAGGCCACCGAGATGGAGCAGCCGATCGCGTCATAGGAGATGTCCTCGACCACAGCCTCCGGCCCGGCGGCGGCATCGGCGAGCTTGACCCGCAGGGTGATCTCGTCCCCGCAGCTGGTGTTGACGTGATGCACCTGGGCATCGAATGGCTCGCGCAGCCCGGCATGCTGGGGGTGCTTGCTGTGATCGAGGATGAGCTCGGCGTACATGTCCATCAGGCACTCCCCCCGAAGATGGCCGGCACCCGGTCGAGCGCGGCGGCGAAGGCGTCGATCTCGTCGTGGGTGGTGTAGACGGAGAAACTGGCCCGGGTGCTCGCGGTCACCGCCAGCTTGCGGTGCGCCGGCGCAGCGCAGTGATGCCCGCTGCGTACCGCGATCCCCGAATCGTCCAGGACCTGCGACACGTCGTGCGGATGCACCCCCTCGACGGTGAACGAGAGCGCTCCGGCCCGCTGGGCGGCGTCGAGCGGGCCGAGCACCCGCGTCCAGGGCCGCTCGGCCAGCACCCGCAGCCCGTGCTCCATGAGCTCGCGGTCGTGCGCGGCCACCTTGTCCATGCCGACGGCGTCCAGGTAGTCACAGGCAGCGGCCAGCCCCACTGCCTGCGCGACCGGCGGGGTACCGGCCTCGAACCGGGCCGGCGGGGGCAGGAAGGTGCTGCCCTCCATCCGCACGGTCTCGATCATCGAGCCGCCGGTGGTGTACGGCGGCAGCGCGGCCAGCAGGTCGTAGCGGCCCCAGAGCACCCCGATCCCGAGCGGGCCGAGCATCTTGTGCCCGGTGAAGGCGACGAAATCGGCTCCGAGCGTGCCCACGTCGACCGGCAGGTGGGGCACCGACTGGCAGGCGTCGGCCACCACCAGGGCCCCGGCCGCGTGCGCCCTGGCGGCCACCGCGGTGACGTCGTTGCGGGTGCCCAGCACGTTCGAGACGTGGGTCAGCGCGACGACCCGGGTCCGCCCGGAGAGGACCTGGTCGTACTGGGCCAGGTCGATCAGGCCGTCCGGGCCGAAGGTCACCCAGCGCAGGATGGCCCCGGTGCGCCGGGCCAGCTCCTGCCAGGGCACGAGATTGGCGTGGTGCTCCATCTCGGTGACGACGATCTCGTCGCCCGGCCCGATCCGCATCCGGGCGGCCAGCCCGGGGTCCGTCCCGTCCAGCGCCCCGGGGGCGCAGGCGTTCGACAAGGCGTAGGCGATGAGGTTGATCGCCTCGGTGCCGTTGCGGGTGAAGACGATCTCGCTAGCCGGGGCGCCGACGAAGGCCCCGATCCGGGCCCGGGCGGCTTCGAGCGCGCCGGTGGCCTCCTCGGCGAGCTGGTGCGCCCCGCGGTGCACGGCGGCGTTGTGCCGCAGGTAGAACTCACGCTCAGCGTCCAGCACCACCCGCGGATGCTGCGCGGTGGCTCCCGAGTCGAGGTACACCAGGGGACGCCCGTCCCGGACGGTACGCCCGAGGATCGGGAAATCGGCCCTGATGCGCCGTAATTCGTCCTCCGTGAAGGTGGTGGTCATGTTCTCTCCGCAGCAGAAGGGTGGACATGGCCCCGGCGGGCGCCGCCGCCAGGGGACGGGCGGGGTCAGGCTCCGGCCGCAGCGGCGGCCACGAACCGGTCGTAGCCGTTGGCCTCCAGCTCGTCGGCGAGCTCGGCGCCGCCGTGCTCGATGAAACGCCCGGCGACGAACACGTGCACCTGGTCGGGCCTGATGTAGCGCAGGATGCGGCTGTAGTGCGTGATGAGCAGCGTGCCCAGGCCGTTCTCGGCGGCGGCGCGGTTGACCCCCTCGGAGACCACTCGCAGAGCGTCGATGTCCAGCCCGGAGTCGGTCTCGTCGAGGATCGCGATCCGCGGCCGGAGCAGCTCGAGCTGGAGGATCTCCAGGCGCTTCTTCTCCCCCCCGGAGAATCCCGAATTGACGTCGCGCTCGGCGAACGCCGGGTCCATGGACAGGCGGCCCATGGCGGCCCGCACGTCCTTGACCCACGTGCGCAGCCTGGGGGCCTGGCCGTCCAGGGCGGTCTTGCTGGCGCGCAGGAAGTTGCTCACCGACACTCCCGGCACCTCGACCGGGTACTGCATGGCCAGGAACAGACCGGCGCGGGCCCGCTCGTCAACGCTCATGGCGAGCACGTCCTGGCCGTCGAGGGTCACCGACCCGGACGTCACCGTGTATCTGGGGTGCCCGGCGATGGAGTAGGCCAGGGTCGACTTGCCCGACCCGTTGGGGCCCATGACGGCGTGGGTTTCGCCGGAGCGGATCACCAGGTCGACGCCCTTGAGGATCTCCTTGGGGCCGGTCTCGGTCTCGACGCTGACGTGCAGGTCGTCGATGGTCAGGATGGAAGGCATGCGCGGGTCTTTCTGATCGTACGTGGATGCTGGGGGTGCTGGCCCGGGGCCGGGCTCACGGTGCCGGGACGGGGAGCGGGCTGCCCGCGTCGACGTAGATGTCGTCGCCGACGCGGCGGACGGCGTAGACGCCCACCGGGGCGCTCGCCGGCGGCCCGGTGGGGCGGCCGGTGCGCACGTCGAAGCGGGAGCCGTGCAGCCAGCACTCGATGAGGCAGCCCTCGACCTCCCCCTCGGACAGGCTCACCTGGCCGTGGGTGCACGGGTCGTCGATGGCGTGGATCTGGCCGTCGCCGGTGCGCACGATCGAGACCGGCTTGCCGCCCACGTCCGCCAGGACCGCCCCGACCTCGGGCAGCTCACTTGCCGTGCAGACGAACTCGAATCCGGTGCCGGGCGCTGTCAGCTCATCGGAGGGGGCGTTCACCGCAGCGCCCCCGCCACCGTGGCCGCGTGGTCCAGCTCGGCGTCGATCGCGTCCATGAGCCGGCCGACCACCTCGGGGATGCCGATCCGGCGGATCACCTCGGCGAAGAAGGCGTGCACGATGAGCCGCCGCGCCTCATCCTCGGGCAGTCCCCGCGACATGAGGTAGAACAGCTGCTCGTCGTCGAATCGCCCGGTGGTGGAGGCGTGCCCGGCGCCGGCGATCTCACCGGTCTCGATTTCCAGGTTGGGCACCGAGTCGGCCCGGGCGCCGTCGGTGAGCACCAGGTTGCGGTTCTGCTCGTAGGTGTCGGTGCCCTCGGCTGCGGCCCGGATGAGCACGTCCCCGATCCACACCGAGTGCGCGTCCTGGCCTTGCAGCGCCCCCTTGTAGAGCACGTCCGAGGCGCAGTGCGGGCTGGCGTGATCGACGAACAGGCGGTGCTCCAGGTGCTGCCCGGCGTCGGCGAAGTACACCCCGAAGCCCTCGAAGCGCCCGCCCGGCCCGGCGTAGCTGGCGTTGGTGCTGATCCGCACCAGCTCCCCGCCCAGGGTCACGGCGATGTGCTTGACGCTGGCATCGGCCCCGACGACGACGTCGTGCTGTGCCAGGTGAACGGCCTGGTCGTCCCACTCCTGCAGGGAGACCACGGCCAGCTCGGCCCCGGCGCCGGTGATGACGCTGACCATGGCCGACAGCTCGCCCGCGCCGGAGTGGCGCAGCAGCACGGTGCCCCGCGCCCCCTCCCCGGCGGTGATGACCAGGTGCCGGAAGGCCACCTCGCCGGGCAGGCCGGTGAACTCGATCCGCACCGGCTCGCCCTGTCCCGCCAGGTCGAGGCCGGCCGGGATGTCGACCCGCACGATCCCGCCGGCGCGGGCGGCGGCGACCGCAGCCGGGCGGTCCGAGGGCGCCGGGGCACCCAGCGCGATGGCCTCCTCCAGCGTGATCACCGAGGCGCTCACCCCGGCGGGCAGCCCGGCGGGCAGGGCGCCCGGCCCGGGACCGGCCGGGGCGGCACCGGCAGCGAAGAGCGCGCCGAGCCGCTCGACCGGGGTGAACCGCCAGTCCTCCTCCCGGCCGTGCGGCACGGGGAAGTCACTGACCTGGTACGAGCGGGTCCAGTCTGCCCGGGACTGGGCGGGCACGCCGGCCCCGGGTGCGGCCGGCTGCTCCTTGGGGGACGTGACGAGCGGCATCAGCCGACGGCTCCTTCCATCTGCAGCTCGATGAGCCGGTTGAGTTCGAGGGCGTATTCCATGGGCAGCTCACGGGCGATGGGCTCGACGAAGCCGCGCACGATCATCGCCATGGCCTCGTCCTCGGTCAGGCCGCGTGACATGAGGTAGAACAGCTGGTCGGCGCTCACCTTCGACACGGTCGCCTCATGCCCCATCTCGACCTCGTCCTCGCGCACGTCGACGTAGGGGTAGGTGTCCGAACGGGAGATCTGATCGACCAGCAGGGCGTCGCAGCGCACCGTGGACTTGCTGCCCGAGGCGCCCTGGGCCACGTGGACCAGCCCGCGGTAGGAGGTGCGCCCGCCGCCGCGGGCGACCGACTTGCTGATGATGTTGCTGCTCGTGCGCGGAGCCGCGTGCACCATCTTGGCTCCGGCGTCCTGATGCTGGCCCTCGCCGGCGAACGCGATCGAGAGGGTCTCGCCCTGGGCGTGCTCGCCGAGCAGGTACACCGCCGGGTACTTCATGGTCACCTTGGAGCCGATATTGCCGTCGACCCATTCCATGGTCGCCCCGGCCTCGCACGTGGCCCGCTTGGTCACGAGGTTGTAGACGTTGTTGCTCCAGTTCTGGATGGTGGTGTACCGGACCCGCGCGTCCTTCTTGACGATGATCTCCACGACCGCGCTGTGCAGGCTATCGGTCTTGTAGATCGGGGCCGTGCAGCCCTCGACGTAGTGCACGTAGGAGCCCTCGTCGGCGATGATGAGGGTGCGCTCGAACTGGCCCATGTTCTCGGTGTTGATCCGGAAGTAGGCCTGCAGCGGGATGTCCACGTGCACCCCCGGCGGCACGTAGATGAACGACCCGCCGGACCACACCGCGGTGTTCAGGGCGGCGAACTTGTTGTCCCCGGCCGGGATCACCGAGCCGAAGTACTCCCGGAAGATGTCGTCGTGCTCGCGCAGGCCGGTGTCGGTGTCCAGGAAGATGACGCCCTTGGCCTCCAGGTCCTCGCGGATCTGGTGGTAGACCACCTCGGATTCGTACTGGGCCGCCACCCCGGCCACGAGGCGCTGCTTCTCCGCCTCGGGGATGCCGAGCTTGTCATAGGTGGCCTTGATGTCCGCGGGCAGCTCATCCCAGGTGGTGGCCTGCTTCTCGGTGGACCTCACGAAGTACTTGATGTTCTGGAAGTCGATGCCGGACAGGTCCGCCCCCCAGTGCGGCATGGGCTTGCGCTCGAACAGCCGCAGTGCCTTCAGGCGCCGCTCGCGCATCCAGACCGGCTCGTCCTTACGGCGGGAGATGTCCTCCACCACGTCGGCGCTGAGCCCGCGGCGCGCGCTCGCGCCGGCGACATCGCTGTCAGCCCAGCCGAAATCGTAGCGGCCAAGGCCCTTCAGTCCCGGGTTGAGTTCTTCGATCGAGGTGCTCATCGCGGGGCTCCTCTCGTATGAGTCATGGGTTCATTGCGGTTCCTGGGTGCCGGGCAGGTCCGGGGCTCCCGGGGAACGGATGCCGGCCGGGCGCCGGCGGGGTCCCGGGAGGGCCGGTCCGGCACGAACGTCGTGCACACGTGCCCGCCGGAGGCCAGGGTGGACAGCCGCTGCACGTCCACGCCGAGCAGGGCCTCGAAGGCTTCCCGTTCGGCGACGCACAGCTCCTCGTACTCGGCCGCGACCGAATGCACCGGGCAGTGACCCTGGCACAGCTGCACCCCGCCGGTGCCGGGCACCCCGGCGATCCCGGGAACCTCCCGCGCCGAGGCCGCGTACCCGTCCGCGGACAAGGCCGCCGCCAGCTGCCCGGCGCGCTGGGCGGGCCGGTCGGCGGTAACCCTGTCGCGGTAGTGGCCGATCAGCTGCCCGGCCCGCTGCCGGGCGAACTGCCCGACCGCCTCGCGGCCCAGCCGGGAGGCGACGAAGCGCAGCGCGTCGGCGGCGATGTCGTCGTAATCCGAGCGCAGCGCGGCGTGCCCGGAAGCGGTGACCACGTACGCCCGGGCGGGGCGTCCGC
>CAMCQD010000097.1 GCA_945876925.1 uncultured Dermatophilus sp. | reverse complement strand
CCTGGAGGCCGTGCGCGGGGTGGATTTCTACCGGCCGTCGCACGAGATCATCTTCGACGCCATCCTCGACCTGTACGGCCGCGGTGAGCCGGCCGATGCGATCACCGTCGCCGATGAGCTGACCAAGCGCGGCGACCTGGTCCGCATCGGGGGGCAGTCGTATCTGCACCAGCTCATCGGGGCGGTGCCGACCGCGGCGAACGCGGCCTACTACGCCCAGATCGTGGCTGAGCGGGCGGTGCTGCGCCGCCTCGTCGGCGCGGGCACCAAGATCGTCCAGCTCGGCTACGGCACTGGCGGCGGCGATGTCGAGGAGATCGTCAACGCGGCCCAGGCAGAGGTGTACGCCGTGGCCGACCGGCGCGGGAGCGAGGACTATCACGTGCTCGGCGACCTGCTCGAGGCCGCTGCCGACGAGATTGACAACAACTCCGGCCGTTCGGGTGAGATGGTCGGCGTCCCGACCGGTTTCGCTGATCTGGACGATCTGACCAACGGGCTGCACCCGGGCCAGATGATCGTCATCGCGGCCCGCCCGGCCATGGGCAAGTCGACCCTGGCCCTGGACATCGCCCGGGCTGCCTCGATCAGGCACGGGCTTACCTCGGTGGTGTTCTCCCTGGAGATGAGCCGCAACGAGATCACCATGCGGCTGCTCTCGGCCGAGGCCTCGATCCAGCTGCAGCACATGCGCAAGGGCACTATGCGTGACGAGGACTGGGTCAAGCTCACCCGGACGATGGGCGAGGTGTCCGAGGCGCCGCTGTTCATCGACGACTCACCCAACATGTCGCTCATGGAGATCCGCGCCAAATGCCGTCGGCTCAAGCAGCGCCACAACCTCAAGCTCGTCATCATTGACTATCTGCAGCTGATGAGCTCGGGTAAGCGGGTGGAGTCGCGCCAGCAGGAGGTGTCGGAGTTCTCCCGCGCGCTCAAGCTGCTCGCCAAGGAACTGGAGGTGCCGGTGGTGGCGTTGTCGCAGCTCAACCGCGGTCCTGAGCAGCGCACCGACAAGAAGCCGCAGGTGAGTGATCTGCGCGAGTCGGGCTGCCTGACCGGGGATACCCGGGTGCTGCGGGCCGACACCGGTGCCGAGGTGACCATGGCCCAGCTGGCCGCTACTGGCGAGAAGGACGTGCCGGTGTGGGCGCTGGACGAGTCCTGCCGGTACGTCAGGCGGCATCTGACGCATGCTTTCCCCACCGGGCACCGGCCGGTGTACCGCCTGGTCACCAGCTCTGGCAAGACCGTGCGCGCCACCGAGAACCACCCGTTCCTCACCTTCGGCGGCTGGCGGCCGCTGGGCGAGGTGCTGCCCGGCGACCGGATCGCCGTGCCCCGGCACGTGCCCGGCCCGGAGGTGGCCGACGCCTCCTGGTCCGATGAGGACGTGCGCAACGCGGCCGCGCTGGCCACCGGGTTCGCCGAGGCGATCATCCCGGCGGCGGTGTTCGCGCTGCCCAAGCGGCAGATCGCGGTGTTCCTGCGGGAGTTCGTCACCCGGGCCGGGGGGGTGACGCTGAGCATCGACCGGCCCGGCGGGGAGATCTTCGCCTTCGCCGGCGAGCGCGCCCCCCTGGACAAGATCTCGCTGCTGCTGCTGCGATTCGGGATCGAGACCGTGATCACCGGTGACCTGTCCGGCTGGGTGCTGGACATCGTGGATGTCAGCTCCCAGCGCCGTTTCCTGCAGGAGATCGGGATCGACGGCCCCGCCGCCGGGGACGCCGCCCGGCTGCTGGAGATCGTGCGCGACTCCTCCGCGGCCGGGCCCGGGCCCGGGCAGCTGCCGCTGTGGCAGGAGGTGGCCGATGTGCTCGACGCCGCCCGCGCCGCGGATGAGGCTGCCGCCGGGACGCGTGACGATGGGCCCGGCAGTGCCCCGGGCGGTCCGCTGCGCCAGGTCGCGGCGGTGCTCGAGCGGGAGGGCCTGGACCTGGGCGCGGTCAATGACGTCGCCTGGGAGGTCGTCGTCTCGGTGCGGTTCGATGGTTATGAGGACGTCTACGACGCCACCGTCGCAGGCGGGCACAACTTCATCGCCAATGGCATCGCGGTGCACAACTCCATCGAGCAGGACGCCGATGTCGTCATGCTGTTGCACCGCGAGTCGGTGTACGAGCAGGACTCACCCCGCGAGGGCGAAGCCGACATCATCGTCGCCAAGCACCGCAACGGCCCCACCGCCACCATCACTGTCGCCTTCCAGGGCCACTACTCCCGCTTCACCAACATGGCCACGAACTTCTGAGCGGGGCTTGAGCTGCAGCGGAGCCCGGTAGCGAAGCGGGCAACGGTCGTCGAGGGCGCCGCAGCTGCGGGCGACGGCGGTGGCCTCGTGGCCGCGGGAAGCAGCCTGACGGTGCTGCGGCCGGCTTCGCGTGGCGCGTGATGACGGCTCGGTGGCGCTCGCGCTGGACCTGGTCCATCACCTTGGAGGTGGTTCCTCACGTCTCGTGGGGCCGCTGAGAGGGTTCCTGATCGGATACGGCTGGACGAGCACGTGGCTTGCGGCTGGATGACCCGAGGCGTTCGATGATGGTCGCGGCTGTGGCGGTGCCCTCCTCGGCGGCGAGCTGCTCAGCCATCAGGGCGGCCGCGGTGCGTATCGCCCCGTCATGCAGGAGCTGCTCGAATGCTGTGGCCAGTGTGGTTGCGGTGAGGCGTCGCAGCGGGATGGGGGCTGGGCCAAGGCCGCGGGCGTGGACCTGTGCGCCCCAGAACGGCTGGTCGCCCAGGACCGGGCAGGCCAGGGTCGGCCGCCCGGCACGCAACCCGCCGGCCAGGGTACCCGAACCCGCGTGATGCACCACGGCTTTGACCTGCGGGAACAGCCACTCGTGCGGCACCCGCCTGGCCGCGATCGCGTTCGGGGGAAGCGCAGCCCCGTCCAGTCCTCCCCATCCGGTGCTGACCACGGCACGCAGCCCCGTCGCGGCCAGCGCACCCGCGACCGCCTGTGAGGCCCGTTCGCGTAGCCCGCCCAGGGCCATCGAGCCGAAGCCGATGTACAGGTCGGCCGGTCCGGCGGCGACGAACGCGCGTACCGCCTCCGGAATCTCGCCGCCGTTGCCGGGCAGGGTCCACCACCCGGTCACGTGCACCGTGGGCGGGTACTCCGGCGGTACCGGCAAGAACGCGGGTGAGTAGGCGTACAAGACCTGCCGTGGCGATCCGTCCGGCTGGTGCAGGTCCGTGCGTCCCCGGGGGAGCCGGGGCAGGCCCATCCGGGAGCGGAGCCGGTTGATCAGCGGCCGGTAAGCATCGGTGGAGTGCCGGGTCAGCGCGTACCCGGCCGGCCAGAGCGGGCGGGGCAGCCGGGGCAAGACCGACGGCGGGTACGCGCCGGTCGGGTGATACATCGGCAGCGGGAGCGCGAGCACGCCCGGCACGCCGAGTCGTTCGGCGAGGTGCGGGCCGCCGAGCGGCTTGGGATGAAATACCACCACATCCGGGGCGTAGCCGCGGGCGAGTTCGAACTGCCGGTCCAGGCAGGCGGCGAGGCCGCGCAGCACGTCTGGTACGTGCCGCAGCATCCCGGGCACGCTTCCTGATGCGGCCATCGCCTCGGCCATGGCGCGGAGCCACTCGTCCCCGAAGCCGAGCAGCGGTACGCCGGCGCTCGCGGCGATGGGCGCGTACCCGTCTGCGGTGCACACCGCCGCCTCATGACCCCGGTCGATCAGCTTCCGCCCCAGCGCCGCGAACGGGCGCACATCCCCCTCAGTCCCGAACGTCAGCAGCAAGATCCGCATCATTCCATGATCCCGCCGCGAGCAGTGGCTCAGCCCGTGCCGTCGGGGCCGCCAGCGAGCCGGTCGCGGGCACACGTGCCGGGCTAACCCCTCACAGCCAGGCTGCCCCTCCCTTGGGTACGGCTGAACGAACGCGACGCTAGCGGCTTGACCGGGGGAACGGCCACGCATGCGGCACCGGCTCGGCTGCCGCCGCATTCGGGGAGCCGGGGCCGGTGGTGAAGGGCAGCGCCACGGACCCCTCGTCTACGCCGATGGCGTCAATCTGTACCACGGCCTGCACGAGGAGGGGCACCACCGGCAGCAATACGATCCGGGACGTCTAGGCAGCCCGGACCCGGTTCCCGGCGCCAGTAGCCTGCATAGCTTCAAGCGCCTCACGTAGTGCAGCCTTATCCAAGGCCATAGTGCTTCGTAGTTTCTGGTGAGTACTCAATCCAGCTACTTACTGACCGTTGCGCGATGTCCGCCGAGGTCGCCCTCGCTACGACTATCAACGACCGGAACTGCGTCAGCTTACCGGATGCGCCTGCGGTATGCGGCGGAGCCCGGGATACGTCATCTGGTTCCTTTTGTTGCAATAGCGTATGTCCGGTGGCGGCTATGTGCTGGGGCAGTTGACACGATTCGTTTCTCGGCGAGGAGCCGGTTGATCCGCCTGATTACGGTATCGTATTTCCAGCCAAGCAGCTTCTGAATCGAAGCGGTCGTGGTGTGCCCGGCTCGTATCGCCTGCGCGACCGTGTTTAGTTCTGCCTCGACCCTGCGTGAGCGAACGAGGGGCTGCGGCTCAGGCTTAGGTGCAGCCTGGTCTGAGAAGAGCTCGCGTTCTATCGCCTCGGCCGTCAGTTCGTATGTGGCGTAGCGGCGGCCTCCGAACTTGGCCGCCAGCCCGCGCTCCACCAGATCTCGTAGTGCCGTCGTGGCCGCGTGAGACTCGACTCCCCATGCGCGGAGCATCTCATTCGATACCGAGCCAGTTCCGCGCATGAGCGCCAGTGCGATGTGCTGATCGCTGGACAGTGATTCTTGCCCCAGTTTCCGGATCCAGTCAACAGTATCCGGATCGAGTAGTGCATGCTGAGGCACCGTGATGTGCACGTGCCCTGGGCTGACGGCGAACTCCGGTGGTGACATGCCTGCGTTCCTGAGTCGCGTCATGACGCGCGGCAAGCCCGAGCCCCGGTTCTCGCTGATCGGGTAACCCTCGTCGTCAGGAAGTTCCGCCAGCAGTTTGGCCAGGAATGCATTCCTGGTCGAGGATACTGCCTCGACTCCGAGCTGACCGGGCGTTACAGCACCGTAGAGGCCACCGGGGCTCTTGACTACGAGGCGGTCAGGGAATAACTCGATCTGAACCTGAGTGCCGCGCGCCTGGGCCGAGTAATCACGGTGGAGCAGTGCGTTGACAACGAGTTCGCGAATCACCTCGATCGGGTATTCTGAGCGATCAGTGCGGCCAGAGTCGGTGACCACGGTTGCTGTTCGCATGTTTCGTCGTGCCGCAGCGAGGACCGTGTGCAGGATCTGCGGGATCGTTCCGTCGCACGTGACGTTGTCGAGGAAGCGCGTCCCGTCTGCTGCTGAGTCGCCCAGGTTCTTCCCGGGAAGAGCCACGAAGGAGGCGAAGAGCTGAGGTTCGAATTGCTGTGGGTAACGGCCTAGGCAGAGCAAACCCGCGAGCGTCGGCTTAGGGGCGCCGGAGCCATCGCGAGCGAGCGCGCCGATCCGGACAAGGGCCTCCACGTCGCCCACTTCAGCGAAGGCGCGTCCCGGCCTGCTGCGTAGCCGGGCGAGTAAGGCTTGGACCAGGTCGTCATCAAGGTCCTTCGTCGTCGCGCGGGCCACGATCTGGGCATCATCACGCGGCTGCTCCCGGTTGGCGAGCATCTGGGTGACTTCGTATGCCGTCAGGCGCCGGTCGCCGTCCCCGCCTCGGATGAACGATCCTTCGTATGCGCCCTTGCGCTTGATGTGCGAGGGCCGCCGGAGAGGATCGAGGGCGGGAACCTCCATGACCACCACAGGTGCGCCATCGACTTCTGCAACCTCGATGTCGCCGCGGAGGGGCGGCTCCATCTCCTCGGCGGCCAGCCGTGATAGCGCGTCCTGCATCTTCTTGGGGTCGAAACCCGAAGCCGGTGCGAACCCTTCGCTCTCGGAAAGACCTAGGATGATGACCCCGCCTGAGCCGTTCGAGAAGGCCGACAGGGTCTCGGCCATCGACTTAGGCAAGCCGCCTGCGGCTGCCTTGACCTCCACGTCGCCAGTGTCTGTGCGCACGCTGCGCAGGCGACGCACGATGCCGGGGACTCTTGCTGCGGCAGACATGTCTTGCAGTTTTGCATGCAGTTTGAAGAACTGCAAGACAGGACTGCAAGACTGCAAGACAGAACTGCAAGATACGGCTCGGCTGCGTGCCCGCAGTGGCGCCGGGGCGGCTGTCAGGGACGCGGAGTTGCCCCGGCCCTAACCGAGTTCGCCCTTGATGATGTGCGGGAGCATCCCGGCCGGAAGGTAGTGCCGCGATGTCAGGAAGGCACCGCTGGCCGGAGAACCTGCGACCTTGGCCCAGCTCGCAGTGAGGATTACCCGCTCGCCGGCATGTCCGCCCATCGACAGGACGGCTCCCTCGGCGCTGGCGCATGTCACGGGCCGCCCTCCGGCACCCAGGCCGGCCCCTCCCCTGGGTGCGGCTGAACGAACGCGACGCTAGCGGCTAGATGAACACGTTCCCACCTTGCGCACTGGTCAGCCACCAGGGCCGGGCTCTTCTGCTACCGCACCAGTGACGGAGCCGAAGCCGGCCCGGAGACGCTTTCCCTCGGTGACCAGCTTCGCGCCATGCCCGTCAGCGCCCTCTGGGAGGCAGGACAGGCCCGCACCTGAGCCCCGGGGATAGCCGGAGGAGAAGATCCGGCAGATGCTGTCCTGGCTGGTATCCGCGTCGGCGCCTACGCGGATAACAGCCAGGACCAGCGGTCCGTGGTCCGGCGGAGCTGCCCCGGCATAAGCCGGCCCACGGTCCTCCGGGCCCCGGGCCC
>CAMCQD010000096.1 GCA_945876925.1 uncultured Dermatophilus sp. | reverse complement strand
CCGGGTGGGCCCGCCCCGCCGATCGCCGGGGCGGGCCCACCCGGGATTCAGGCTCAGCGGGATTCGGCCTCACCGGTGATGGCCTGCGGGGCGGCCTGGGTGCCCTCGCCAGGTGCCTGGTCGACCTTCTGGCCGTACCTGCCCTCGTACGGGTTGGGCCGGGCGGGTCCCGGGGCGGGCGCGGCGGGAGCGCTCAGCCCGGGAACGCCGCCGGGCATCCGGGTGAGGATCTCGCGGGCCTGATCGAACAGCCGGTGCTCGACCAGCACTTCGTACTTGGTCGCCACGACCTGGCTGACCGAGGTGAAGTCGCGCTGGCCGCGCGTCATCGAATAGCCCAGCCCGGCCCAGATGACGCCGAACACGGCGCCCCCGATCACGGCCGTAGCCAGGACGCCGAAAGCGGGCTGGCTGCCGAACATCGTGAGGATCAGGCCCACGAACAAGCCCATCCACATCCCCGACAGCACCCCGCCGCCGAGCACCTTGCCCCAGGTGAGCCGGCCGGTTACCCGCTCTACCTGGCGCAGATCGGTGCCGACGATCATGACGTCCTGCACGGTGAACTGCTCGTCGGACAGGAAGTCCACGGCCTTCTGGGCGTCTTCGTACTTGTCGAACAGTGCCAGGGAACGCGGGAATTCAAGGTTGAGGCGATCCGTGGGAACACGGGTGCCGGGTTGCTGGGTCATGCCTCCATCTTGCCCTGCCCGGCTGTCCGCGAGCTATGTGCCACGACGGTGCAACCGGTGTACGCCCGCCGGCGCGGCGCATTGCCCGCACCGGCGGGAGACGGCCCGCACCGGCGGGTCAGGGCAGCAGGCGGGCCATCCACTCCTCGACGTCGTCCGCGGTGCGCGGCAGCGTGGACAGCATCTCGTAGCCGTCCTCGGTGATGACGATGTCGTCCTCGATCCGCACGCCGATCCCGCGCAGCTCGGGCGGGACCAGCTCGTCATCGGCTTTGAAATACAGTCCCGGCTCGACGGTGAAGATCATCCCGGGCCGCAAGGTGCCCTCCATGTAATCCTCGCGCAGGGCGTGCTGGCAGTCGTGCACATCCAGGCCGAGGTGGTGGCTGGTGCCGTGGACCATCCAGCGCCGGTGCCACTGGCCCTGCGGGGCGAGGGTATCGGCCACGCTGACCCCCTCCGGCAGCAGGCCCCACTCGTGGCAGTACCGGGCGATGACGGCGATGGCGGCGGCGTGGACGTCCTTGAAGGTGGCCCCGGGCCTGGCCGCGGCCAGGCCGGCCTCCTGCGCCTCCAGCACGGCCTCGTAGACCTTGCGCTGCGCCGGGGAGAACCGCCCGCTGACCGGCAGGGTACGGGTGATGTCGGCGGTGAACAGCGAATCCAGCTCGATACCGGCGTCGAGCAGGACCAGGTCTCCCTCGGCCAGGTCGCCGGTGTTCTTCACCCAGTGCAGCGTGTTGGCGTGGTCCCCGGCCGCGCAGATCGACTGGTAGCCGACCCCGTTACCGGCATGCCGGGCGTGCAGCCCGAACACGCCCTCGATCCAGCGCTCGCCGCGGCCGCGCCGCACCGCCTGCGGGAACTCGCGTACGACCGCCTCGAAGGCCTCGGCGGTCCGGGCGCAGGCCTGGCGCATCTGGCCGATCTCCCACGGGTCCTTGACCAGCCGCATGGTGGAGACGTGCACCGCCAGGTCACGGTCGGCCGCGGCGGCGGTCTCGATGATGCGCGCATCGGCGGTGCTGGCCCGGGCGGCCGCGGCGGCGGCGTCCACGGAGGCGTCGACCCCGGCGAGGGTGCGCAGCCCGACCAGGCCCAGGTCCTTGCCGATCGCGTCGGGAAGCTGATCCAGGTGGGCGGTGGTTACGCCCAGCTCGGCGGCCAGCGACTCCAGCGTGGGCGCCGGCCCCACCCAGAACTCGCCGTAGCGGTGATCGGTGAACGACTCCTTGCTGTCCCGCGGGGCCAGCGGCCGGGCGTACAGCACCGCCTCATGGCCGCCGGACTCCAGCGGCTCCAGCACGAGCACGGCGTCCGGCTCGCGGTCGGCGCCCAGGCCGGTGAGGTGCGCGAACGCGGTGTGCGGCCGGAACTGGTAGTCGGTGTCGTTGCTGCGCACCTTCAGGCTGCCGGCCGGGATGACGAGCCGCTCGCGGGGGAACGCGGCCGAGAGCGCATCCCGGCGGGAAGCGGCCCAGCGGGCCGGCTCGCTCAGCGGCGGCAGCGCCTCCTCGCGGCGGGCCCAGCCGGCTGACATGAACTCGGCGAAGGCCTCGGAATCGGGACTGCTGCGGTGCTCAGAGGTGTGTTCGGGGCGATCGGTCACCCGTACATAGTGGCACTGGCACGGCCGCCCGCACAGTGCCACCGGCATCAGGCCGCAGCGCGCTCCGGATCAGGCCGGGCGCCGGGGCCCTCCTCCCCGCGCGGGAGCACCGCACCGGGAGGAGGGTGCCGCACCGGCCCGCACTCCTCAGCGCGTGCTCGCCGATCCGGTGGCGGTTCCGGTGGTGCCGGTAGTGCCCTGCCCGGTGGCGGTTCCGGTGGTGCCGGCGGCGTGCCGCCCGGGGCCGCCGGGACCCATCGTGCGCGAACCCGTTTCCAGCTGAGCCGAACCCGCCGGCAGCGCGGCAGCGGCGGCCATCGTCCCGCCGGTGGCCACGCCGATCGCCAGAGCCGCGACGACCGCGGTCTTCTTACCCGACCAGCGCGGCGGGCGGACCGCGGGCGCGGTGGCCGACGGCACCGGGGCCCCGGCCAGGTCCCCGCCGGTGGCGAGGGGGTCACTGCTGCTGGGAGGCGTTGCGTGTGCGTCCATGCCTGTCACCATGCGAGCGGTGCCTGTGCCGGGGCTGTGCGATGCCTAGCCGCCGGCCAGGACTTACCCGGGCTTTGCGTGCCCGGCTCCGCCCGCGGGAGTCGCCTCCTGCGCGCGGGCGGGTCTGCCCCTGCCTCCGGTGAGCGCGATCTCCCCGGCGCATGCCAGAAGGTACTGCGCACGCCAGAAGGGGCGCCGTTTAGCTGGCAGCGCCGCTGCCCGGCGACGCCTGTGGCGCTGCTCACGCGGGCCGGGGAATGCTCATACGGCCAGGCCAGTCCGGCCACAGCGAACGCATAGCGAGCAGGCCCACGTTGGTGCCCATGAACATCGCATCTACTCAGGTCGCGAGCCGGTCCTGGCTGCGGCTGCCCGGCCCGGTCGCCGCCTGGTGGCAGCGCACCGGCAGCAACGGCGAGGGCGCGAGCCCGCACACCGCGCCGCAGGCCCGCGCCGGAACCGGACTGCGGGTCCACGACCCGCGCGGCATCCGCCAGTGGAGCCGGGGCGAGCGCGTCAGCGTGCTCGTCCTCCTGGCCGCCACCCTCGGGTTCTGGCTATACGGCCTCACCGCGAACGGCTGGGCGAACTCGTTCTACACCGCGGCCGTGCAGGCCGGGTCGCAGTCCTGGGAGGCGTTCTTCTTCGGCTCCTCCGACGCGGCCGGCAGCATCACCGTCGACAAACCGCCGGCTTCGCTCTGGCCGATGATGCTCTCGGTCCGCATCTTCGGGCTGAACCCGGCCGCGATCCTCGTGCCGCAGGTGCTCATGGGCGCCGGTACCGTGGCGGTGCTCTACGCGGGCGTGCGGCGCTACTCCGGCCACGCGGCCGGGCTGATCGCCGGCGTGGTGCTCGCGCTGACGCCGGTGGCGACGCTGATGTTCCGGTTCAACAACCCCGACGCCCTGCTCGCCCTGCTCCTCACCGCCGCCTGCGTGGTGACCCTGCGCGCCCTGGAGGACACGCGCAAGCGCTGGATGATCCTCGCCGGGGTGCTCATCGGCTTCGCCTTCCTCACCAAGACCCTGCAAGCGGTCATCATCCTGCCCGTGCTCGGCCTGGTGTACCTGTTCGCCGGGGCCGGGAGCCTGGGCCGCCGGATCGGCAACAGCGCGCTCGGCGTGCTCGCCATGGTGCTCAGCGCCGGCTGGTGGATCGCGATCGTCGAGCTGATCCCGGCCTCGATGCGCCCCTACATCGGCGGCTCGCAGAACAACTCCTTCCTGGAGCTGACCTTCGGGTACAACGGCATGGGCCGGATCACCGGAGACGAGGAGGGCTCGGTCGGGCCCAACACGGGCACCGCGAGCATCTGGCGGATGTTCTCCAGCGCGGTCGGCGGGCAGATCTCGTGGCTCATCCCCACGGCGGCGATCTTCCTGATCGCAGGACTGTGGGTCACCCGTCGGGCCGCGCGGACCGACCTGATCCGGGCCAGCTACCTGGTATGGGGCGGTTCGCTCGTGCTCACCGCTGCGGTGTTCTCCCTCATGGCAGGGATCTTCCACGAGTACTACACGATCGCGCTCGCGCCGTACCTCGCCGCCCTCATCGGCATCGGGGCGGTGCACGCCTGGTCGCGGCAGCGTGAGCGCACCGGCCGCTGGGGCTCGCTCACCCTGGCCGCAGGCACCGCCGCAGCCGCCATCTGGGGCTTCGTCCTGCTGACCCGGACCGGGGACGTGTACGGCCCGCTGCGCTACCTCGTGCTGGCCACCGGCCTGTCCGCGGCGCTGCTGCTGCTCGTCGCGCACCGGCTGCACGCCCGGGCGGTTCCGGTGGTGCTGGCAGGCGCGCTCGCGGCCAGCCTGGCCGGCCCGGCCGCGTTCAGCGCCACCACGGTGAGCAGCGGATACTCCGGCTCCATCGTCACCGCCGGGCCCAGCACCGGCGGCCCGGGCGGCATGGGCGGCCCCGGAGGCGGAATGGGCGGACCCGGAGGCGGAATGGGCGGACCCGGAGGCGGACTGGGCGGACCCGGCGGGCAGCCCCCGGCCCCGCCGGCCGGTGGCACCGCCCCGGGCGCGGCGCAGGATGGCACCGCGCAGAACGGCACCGCCCCGGGCGGCACCGGCGCCGGAACTAACCGCAATCGCCTGCTGAACGCCTCCGAGCCGAACGCCGAAGTGGTGTCCGCGCTACAGGAGAATGCCAGCTCGTACACGTGGGTAGCGGCCGCGGTCGGCAGCCAGAGCGCCGCCGGACTGCAGATCGGCTCCGGTGAGCCGGTGATGGCCATCGGCGGGTTCAACGGCTCGGACCCCTCGCCCACCCTCGAGCAGTTCCAGCAGTACGTGGCCAGCGGCCAGATCCACTACTTCCTGGCCGGCGGCGGCTTCGGCCGCGCCAACGGCGGCTCGGACGCCAGCAGCCAGATCAGCGAATGGGTCCAGGCCAGCTTCACCCAGGTCACCATCGGCGGCGTGACGTTCTACGACCTCACCCAGCCGTCCTCTGCCAGCACGACGAGTACCCAGGGCTGATTCACCATGAACATACGACCCGTCATCGACATCGTCATCCCGGTCTACAACGAGCAGGGCTCCCTGGCCGCGTGCGCCGGGCGGTTGCACGACTACCTGACCACGTACCTGCCCTACCCGTTCCGGATCACCATAGCCGACAACGCCAGCACCGACGCCACCCCGGCAGTGGCCGCCCGGCTAGCGCAGGAATACCCGCAGATCACCGCGCTGCGCATGGAGGCCAAGGGACGCGGGCGGGCGCTCAAGGCGGCCTGGCTGGCCTCGGACGCCGACGTGCTGGCCTACATGGACGTCGACCTGTCCACGGACCTGGACGCCCTGTTCCCACTGCTGGCGCCGCTGCTGTCGGGACACTCCGACCTGGCCATCGGCTCCCGGCTGGCCGGAGGCTCCCGGGTGGTGCGCGGGCCGCGGCGCGAGTTCATCTCGCGCACCTACAACCACATGCTGCGCCTCGGGCTGGGAGCCAGGTTCAGCGACGCCCAGTGCGGCTTCAAGGCGATCCGGGCCGATGTCGCCCGCGAGCTGCTGCCGCTGGTGCAAGACGACGCCTGGTTCTTCGACACCGAGCTGCTCGTGCTCGCCCAGCGCAGCTGCCTGCGGATCCACGAGGTGCCGGTGGACTGGTTCGATGACCCCGACAGCCGGGTCGATGTCGTCGCCACCGCGCGCGAGGACGTCGCCGGGATGATCCGGGTACGCCGCGACCTGGCCTCCGGGCGACTGCCGGTCGGCGACCTCGCCGCCCGCCTGGGCCGGGGCCGGCTGTACCCGAGCCTGGGCGGCCAGGTGGTCCGGTTCGCCGGAGTCGGCGCGCTGAGCACGGTGGTGCACCTGGGGCTGTTCGCCCTCCTGGGCGCCGCCGGGCTGGGCGCGCAGCTGGCCAACCTGCTCGGGCTGCTCGCCGGGACGGTGGCCAATACGGCCGCCAACCGGCGCTGGACGTTCGGGGTGCGCGGCCGCGAGCACGCCCTCGCCCACCAGCTGCAGGGCCTGGTGATCCTGGGCTTGTTCTGGGCGGTCAGCGCCGTGGCCCTGTGGACGGTGGCGCTGGTCGCCCCGGGCGCCGGCACCGGCGCGCAGACGGTCGTGGTCGGGGCCGCCAACGTCGTGGCCACGGCGGTGAAATTCCTCGTCTTCCGCCGCTCGATGAGCCCGGCCCCGGGGGACGGGCACTTCGTGCCGGCCGATGCCGGGACCGGCGCGGAGGCCGATGCCTGCGCGGGGGCTGAGTCGTTCCCCGGGAGCATCGCCGGTGCCGCCGAACCGGGCCGCCCCCGGGCAGCTCAGGCCCACTCGGGAGATCTGGCCGGGGTGTCCTGAGACCCGGCGGCATCGCGCCGGCCTGGTTACCGGGCCGGCGTGGTCAGCTGCCCGGACCAGCGGGGCCGGCCCCGGCCATCCGGGGTACCCGGTGAGCCGGGGCGGCTACACCGGCTCGGGGTTCAGCTGGCCGGCCCGGTTGCCTTCCCGCTGCCTGGCCCCCGAGAGCAGGGGCACGCCCGCCTCGATCGAGCAGCCGCGCCCCGGCACCGCCTCGACG
>CAMCQD010000095.1 GCA_945876925.1 uncultured Dermatophilus sp. | reverse complement strand
AGGCGTCACGAAGGAGCACGTGCAGGCGGGCGAACCTAGTCACGCGGCCCTCGTGGGCGCTCGCTGCGAGCGGGTTCGTAGTGCGCACGGTGACCTCGGCAATTCGGGCTCGGCAACGCAGTCAGGAGCTCGGTTCCCCGACCGCGCACACCCCGATCGGCACCGCCGCATGAGATATGAGAGGTCGTGTCCGGTCAAATGGACTGACTCCGAACGTGATAACAGCATTGAGCCTACGCTCGGCTCGTTCAGGGCACGGTCAGTGAAGAGTAAAGAAAGGGCAAGTCCTTTGAGACGTGCGCAATCCCGCGCGCATCAGCGCAGGCCGGAGACCTGTTCGGCCACGGACGCGCAGATCTGCCGGGTCCCGCCCAGCAGGACGACCTCGCGGGGCGCCAGGCGGCGCAGCTCGGTCATGACAGAGCTTGGCACCTCCCCGCACCTGGGCACAAGCAGCACAGCTGAGCCCTGAATCCCGCCAGCGGCCACCGCTGCTGACAGATCCGAACCCGAGGCGAGGTAGACCGTCGAACTTCCCGAGGCGAAGCCGTGCCGGGCCACCGACGCGGCCGTCGCATACCGGTCGTTCCCCGCGATCCGCGACACATTCCCGCCGGAGGCGGGCAGGGAGTTGAGGACGTGGTCGGGTAGCACGCCCTTCCCGCCGATGCCGGTTACCGTGCCCGCGAGCGCCCCGGGCGCCCCGGCTGGCCTGGTCCTCCCGGCCGCGGGCGGGGCCACGAGCACGGGCCCGTCCACGAGCTGACCCGAGACCGCGCCATCGGCCAGCCCGGAGCGGGCCACGACGTAGGCGACCCCGCCGGATCCGTTCGCCGCCTCCCCGAATGCGACCCGGGCGATGGCCGCGGCGGTCTGGTACCCGTTCGCCCCGGCGATCCGGCCGGTGGCCCGCCCGTTCGCCGCCGAGGCGAGCATCGCGGCCGGCACGGCGCGTTCGCCGCCGATCGCAACCACCCTGGCCACCTTCAGCCGGGCGATCTCCGCCCGCACCGGCGCGGGCGCCGTCCCGGATGAGGGGACGAGCAGGATGGGGCCGTCGCTGAGCTGCCCGGCCACGAGCGCGTCAGTCAGGTCATCCGAGCGGGCCAGGTAGGCGGTGCTGGCACCGTGCGGGAAGGCCTCGCGCGAGATCGCGGCGGCCAGGGCGTGCACGTCGTTGAGGTTCAGGCGCCGCACCAGCACCGGGGTGTCGGCTCCGCCGGGTGAGTTCCGGGCATCCTCATCGACCGGGACCGGGCCGGGGTCCGGGCGGGCCAGGACGCGGGGGCTGATCGGGTCGTCCGTGTCCCGGCTGCCGGCAGCGCTGGCCGGCACGGTGCTGGCGCACATGGCCGTGGCCGCGCAGACCGCGAGGATGGGGCGGAGGAGCGCGCAGCGGGCCAGTCCGTACGCGGCCGGGCCGCGCCTGAGTGCGGAGGTCACGTCATCTTCATCGGCTGCCGCCTTTAGGCGCATAGCACTCCGGGAAGCCCCGGGCGGCTGCCATGCATGCAATACCCGGCCCGGTAACCGGAGGGGCGCGAACACCCCAGGGGCAGTAGTGGGTTCAGTAATTCCTGGGCGGGCGGAGGTCTCAGGGTGCGTTCAGGGGGGTTCCGCATGACGGGGGAGCCGGCGGCCCGGGCAGGATGGGAGGCAAGCCGGGCGATCAGGACCACGCCGGCGTCCTCCCGGACGTGACCGTGGCCGCCTGCATCCGCCCGGGACAGTGCCCGGGAACACCCACCACAGGAGGCCCCCTCATGGAATCCATTCGCGAGCAGTGCTATCAGGCCGGACTCGTCCGCAGGACGAACGGCAAGGTCGCCGGAGGCGTCTGCTCCGGCCTGGCCGCGAAGTTCGGCATCGACGTCACCGCGCTGCGCGTCATCACCGTGATCCTCGTGATCGCCCTGCCCGGCAGCCCGATCCTGTTCTACCTGGCCGCGTGGGTGCTCATGCCCGATGAGTTCTACCGGCCCGGCCAGGTCACCGGGATGCCGCCGGCTTCCCCGGCGGCCGGGCAGCCCTCAGGCGTGCAGGACGACATCCCGCCGCACCGCTGACCCGCCCGGAGTCGGCGCGTAGCAGGCGGGCGCGCCTTTTCACGGACCGCAGCGGCTAAGTGCCCTCGCCGCCGGGCGGGGCCTGGCCGGGATCAGCCGGTGCGGCCCCGCCCGTCCTGCGGGCGCCCCGCCGCTGAGCCCAGGCCATGCCGGGCATGCCCAGCAGCGCCTCGGACAGGCCGGTGACATTGCTCAGGATGTCGCGCACGTCCGGGCCGACCTGCTCCAGCATCGACAGGTTGGGCAGCACCTGCTGCTCCAGGGTGTCGACCAGGGCCGGCAGGTGGTTGATGGTGCGCACCACCGCGTCCACTTCGCCGGGGTCGACGCTGTCGAGCACGTGCGCGGCCATCGGCAGCGCACGGGACAGCGCCGGGATGGTCTCGGCGAGCACCGGCCTCACCGGCTCCAGCAGCTCCTCGGAGCTGGTGACCATCGCCTCAGCCCGGTCGAGCAGGTCACGCGTGCGGGCCAGCTGCTCCTCGGCCCCGGTGACGGCCTGGCTGGCCCGGGCCATGAGCCGCTCGGCGTCATCCATGAGCGCCGTGGCCCGCCCGATCAGCTCGAACAGCGCGCTCAGGTCGGCGACGGCCCCGTCGACCCCGGCCCTGACCGAGCCGGTGACATAGCCGGCGACCGCGCGCACTTCCCCCGGGATGAGGCGCACCAGGCTCACTTCCTCCCGAGTATGGCCACGAGGAACCCCGAGTCCGGCGTGAACGGGCGCAGATCCCACGTGGAGGCCAGCTGCTGGGGCGCCAGCCCGCCGGCCTGGGCGTCGGCGAGGAACTCAGTGAAGTCGTACCCGCGCCCGGCGCCGAACCCGATCACCGCCCGGCCCTCGGCGGTGAGGTGACCCGCGAAGTTCGCCAGCACCCGCTGCCGCGTGCTCGGGGCGAGGAAGGTCATGACATTGCCGGCGCACACGATGAGATCGAACGGGCTGGCGATGCCCTGGCTGGGCAGGTCGAGCAGCGCCAGATCCCCCAGCAGCCAGGTCGGCCCGGGGTAGTCCTGCCCGGCGGCTTCGATGAGCACCGGGTCGCCGTCCACGCCGACCACGGTGTGCCCGCACCCGGCCAGGTAGCCGCCCAGGCGCCCGCCGCCGCAGCCGGCGTCGAGGATGCGGGCTCCCCGCCCTGCGAGCGCGTCAGCTAGCCGGGCCTCGCCGACGATGTCATCGCCGTTGGCCGCCATGGAACGGAACCTGTCGCGATACCAGATCGAGTGGTTCGGGTTCTGTGCGGTAATCAGGTCCCAGCCACTGGGTTCGACGCTCACGCCACATCCTCTCGTTGCCCTGCGATGCCGCCAGCTGCCAGCATCCGCAGTCGCGGGCTGCAAAGCGCGGGCGGTGCTGTGCCGGCGTATTGCTCTGCCGGGCACTTTCCGTTGCTGACCTGTGCAGTTATCCGCTCACGCGGGTCCGCGCCACCCAGTCAGGTCAGCCGGACCGGTCACGCAGGATGTCGGCGGCCGCCTTGACCCCGGCGAACCACTCCCGGATCTCGCCGCGGTACCACTCGACCGCCCACCGACGCACCGTATCGTCTCCGGCACCCACGGCGTCCACTCCGGCGGCCCGGCATAACGCGATCGCGCGGGGAAGGTGAAAGGTCTGCGACACGACGATGGCCGAGCTGAGCCCGGCTGCCCTGGCATGCACGCACGAGGCGTGCGTGTCAGCGCTGGCCCCATCGACCTCGATGAGCGAGGGGGGCACGCCGCGGGCGAGCAGGTAACCGAGCATCGCCCCGGTCTCGGCCCGCCCGGGGGCGGCGTTGCCCGTGATCAGCAGGCGGCGCACCTTGCCCTGGGCCAGCAGCTCCAGGGCGGTGTCCAGGCGCGCGGCCAGGAACGGGCTGGGGGTGCCATCGGGGAGGGCCTGCGCGCCGAGCACCACGGCAACCTCATGCGGCGGCACGGCACCGGGGGAGTAGATCCGCCCCCGGGACTCCGCGCGGATCCAGGCCGCCGGGGCCGCGAACACGCCGAGCAGCACGCCCGCTACCGCGCCGGCCGCGATGAGCGCGCGGCGCCTGCTGCTCACCGGCTCAGGTCAGCGTGGTGCCGGCCGGGACGACGCGGGCGCCGTCGGCGGACAGCCTCACCCGGCCGGTCACCGTGACGTTCTCCCCGAAGGTCCAGTCACCCTCGACGACTAGCGCGCTCGCCTCCCGCAGGGAGGGCGCCCCGGCCGGGAAGCGGGCCTCGAAATCGGCGATCGTCTTGTAAAAGGCCGGGTCGAGGGTGATCGACGGGGTCGTCTGGCTCACCTGGACCATCCGCCCGGTGGCCTCATCCCGGGTGTACACATCCGAGCGCAGCAGCAGCAGCTCATTGGTGGTCTTCACCGGGAGGAACCGGGAGCGGGGCACGGCGATGGCGGCGGATCCGGCGAACACCTCGATCGCGGCACCCATGGCTGACTCGATCTGGATCACCGGGGCCGAGTCCGGATCCCGGGGGTCGACCGTCTTGCGGTTCACGATGAGCGGCAAGCCGATCGCGCCGCCGCTGGCGGTGAGCCGGTCCAGCAGCGCGGGCAGGTCGAGCCACAGGCTGTTGGTGTTGAAGAACTGGTGCCGGTGCTCGTCGAGGAAGAACTCCATATCCTCTGCCGGGGTCTGGGCGACCTCGCGCAGCACGTACCGGCCGTCACTATTGCGGATAGCAAGGTGACCGCCCTTGCGGTCCATGTCGGTGCGGCGGCACACCTCCATCGCGAACGGCGCCCCGGTGCTGGCGAACCAGCCCGCCAGCCGGGCGTCCGGGGCGGCGCCGAGGTTGTCGGCATTGTTCACCGAGGCGTACCGGTACCCGGCGTCGACCAGGGTGCGCAGCATGCCGGTGTCCAGCATGGAGGGGTACAGGTCGCCGTGGCCGGGCGGGCACCACTCCAGCCTGGGGTCGGCCGGCCAGCTCACCGGCTCCAGGGTGGCCGCGTCCAGCTTGGGCTCCTGGCTCTGCTGGAAGTCCAGCGGGATGCCGGGCACCTCGATGCCCGGGTGGGCAGCCAGCGCGGCCAGGGTGTCCGCGTGCGTGCTGAAACTGTTCATGAACACCAGCGGCAAGGTGACGCCGTACCGGGCGCGGGCAGCCTGGACCTGCTCGACGAGGATGTCCAGGAAGGTCCGCCCGTCGCGTACCGGTAGCAGCGTCTTCGCCCGGGTCATGCCCATGGAGGTGCCCAGGCCGCCGTTGAGCTTGATGATCGCGGTCGCGCTCAGCGCCTCCCGGGCCTCCTGCTCGCTGACGGTGATGTCCTCCAGGCGCGGCAGCTGCGTGACCGGGGTGATGTCCGCCTCCGGGATGACGCCGGTGAACCCTGATCGCAGCCGGTCGAAGTAGTACTCGAAGGCGCCGATGGCGGCGGCGCTCACGCCGGCCGCGCGCATCTTCGCGGTGGCTCTGGCAGCAGAAGGGGACTCCGGCGTTGCAGTCATGCCCTCGATGCTAGGAGACCGCACCGGCGGTCAGCTAATGCCACCCCCGGACATGCCTGCGCCGAAAGGGAGTTCCGGTCAGGCTGAGCCGGTGCGCCGCAGCCAGCGCAGCACGAGGACGGGCAGCACGACCGGGATGAGCAGGTAGCCGGCGCCGTAGTACGACCACACGGTGGCGTCGGGGAACCAGCCGCTAGCTAGCAGGCTGAGCGTGCCCACGACGATGACGCCGGTCAGCTCGATGAGGCAGACCACCCGCAGTGCCTCCCGGGAGCCGGGATGCCCCCAGCGCAGCAGCAGCACGAAGGCCACCACGTACACCAGCGCGGCGAGCGCCGACAGGGTGTACGCCAGCGGGGCCTCGGCTGCGCGGGTGAGCAGCTGGTGGGCGCTGCGCGAACTCGCGCCCACCGCGAAGACGCCGTAGAGCAGCGTGAATGCCCGGCCGGGCCCGGAGCCGGGGGCGGTGCCGGGCGGATCGGTGGCAGGTGCCGCTGCGCTCGGGGCGTCCGCGCCGGGCCGGGCGGGATGGTCAGGGCTCATGGCGCCTCACAGATTCAGGTAGCCGAAGGGGATGCCCATGGTCTGCAGCTGCCGGATGACCATGAACGCGGAGATGACCGTGGCGATCCCGGTGATGACCAGGCCCCACCGGTCGAGTTTCCGGTAGGTGAGCGCGAATCCCGCCGGGATGATGAGCGGCGCGCTGACGAGGTAGCTGATGTGCGTGGCCAGGTCGGGCACCGGCTGTCCTGAGGCCACGATGGCGATGTCGGTGCCGGCGCCGGCGATGACTGCCGCCTCGGCCAGGGCGATGACGGCCAGGGACAGCTTGCGGGGCACCGACGGCGGGATTGCCAGGAGCAGCAGCGCCGCCGCGAGCGCCGCGACGAGGTAGGCGATGTTCATGAGGACGGGGATCATCGGCGGGGCGCTCTCCTGGGCGGGGTAGCCGGCGAAAGTGCCCTCAACTCTAGGCTGCCCGACCTGGGCCGGCGGGTGATGAGGGCGCCCGGGAACGTGACAGGGCGGATTCCGTCCACGCCGCCAGCGCGGACAGCGCATAGTTGACGGCGATGAAGATCACCGCGGCGACGAGCAGGGCCGGCACGATATTGGCGTAGGCCGAGCCGATCCGCTCGCTCATCCGCAGCAGCTCGGCGTAGGTGATCTGATATCCCAGCGCGGTGTCCTTGAGGATAATGACCAGCTGGCTCACCAGCGCCGGCAATGCCAGCCGGAACGCCTGCGGTAATTGCACGATGAACATGTCCTGGGTTGCGGTGAGGCCGATCGCCCGGCCCGCCTCGGCCTGTCCCTGCGGGAGATTCGCCACGCTGGAGCGGATGAGCTCGGCCAG
>CAMCQD010000094.1 GCA_945876925.1 uncultured Dermatophilus sp. | reverse complement strand
GGGGTGACCGTGAACGCCGTCAGCGCGGGAATCCCGCCCGATCGCCTGCGCCTGCGTACCCGCGCCCAGGGCTCCTGCCCCCGTTTCCCGGCGGTCGCCGGGTGCCCTGCCAGGCGCAGCCTAGGGGGTCACGTAGGACATCAAGCCCGGCGGGGACTGGCCCCTGCCCGGGAGGCCTTAGCGACGGGCGCGGCGGCGTCCGGGTGCCGCCCGCGCGACCGGACGCCCTGCGCGCCCGGAGGCTGCTGCGGCGATTTCGGCCTGCGAACTGGAGAACGCCGGACGCCGCTGCACATCCGAGGCCGCCGGGAGGTCACGCCTGCCCGGGGAACGCGAACGGCCGGGCGGGAATGATCCCGCCCGGCCGTTCGCCGGAGTTCCTGTACCTGGCCCGGGGGCCGGCGCTCAGTACGCGCCGCTGGAGGTGAAGACCGCCTTGAAGGTGCGGAAGAGGATGTGCATGTCGCCGATGACCGACCAGTTGTCGACGTAGCGCAGGTCCAGCCGCAGGGACTCTTCCCAGGACAGGTCGCTACGGCCGCTGACCTGCCACAGGCCGGTCATGCCGGGCTTGACGTGCAGCCGGCGCAGCGCGTCGGGCTCGTACTGCTCGACCTCGCGGGCGAGCGGCGGACGCGGGCCGACCAGGCTCATGTCGCCGATGAGCACGTTGATCAGCTGCGGCAGCTCGTCCAGGGAGTAGCGGCGCAGGAATCCGCCGACCTTGGTGACCCGCGGGTCTCTCTGGGTCTGCAAGGCGGCGAGGCGCTTTTCCGCGTCGACGACCATCGTGCGGAACTTGAAGATCCAGAAGAACTTCCCCCGTACGCCGACCCGCTGCTGGCGGAAGAACACCGGACCCGGGTCGGAGATCTTGATGGCCAGCGCGATCATCGCCAGCACCGGCGAGACGAGGATGAGGAGGAACAGCGCGATCGTGCGGTCCAGGGCGCTCTTGTAGAACGTCGACCTGCGCGCCGCCGCCGGCCGCTCGATGTGCAGCAGCGACAGGTTGGTAGACGGCCGGATCGACAGCCGCGGGCCGGCCACGTCGAGCAGGCCAGGCGAGACGATGAGCTCGATACCGCGCTCTTCCAGCGCCCAGGCCAGGCGGCGCAGCGATTTGCCGGCCAGGTCCGGGTGGGAGGCCACGGCCACGACCTCGGCGTCGTACAGGTCAGCGGCTGCCAGCGCGTCCCGCGGCGTGCCCATGACCGGCACGCCCTCGATGGACGTGGTCGTGTCCCACTCGCCGTCAAGACCGGAGGCGCACACGGCCACCGGGCGCAGGCCCTGGCCGGGCTCGGACTTGATGCTGCGGATCAAGGTGGCGGCCGCGTCCGCACGGCCGAGCACGATGGTGCGCTGCATGAGCTCACCGACGACGCGATGCCGCATGAGCCAGCGCCGCATCCCCCAGCGAACCAGCAGGCCACCGGCCATGAGCAGCGGCAGCAGCAGCAGCACCCACATGCGGGCCAGCGGGAAGTTTATCGCGAAGGCCGCGATGGACAGCACGGACAGCAGCCCGATCATCGCGCGGCCCACCGCCCGGTATTCCTCGGCGGAAACACCGAGGAAGCGCCGCTCGTAGGCGTTAGCTACCGTCAGGGCGGCAACCCAGGCGAAAGGAATCGCCAGGGCCCCGACCAGGTATTCGTCGCTGACGTCATGCCCGAAGCGCAGATACGACGCGACCATGGCGCCGATGGCACCGACGACGAAGTCCAAGGCGATGATCCGTGACAGGTACGCCCGCGCCCACTCCCCCCCCGGGGTGGCCCTGCGGGACGTCAGCGCCGGTTCGAGACTCGGCGCGAAAGGCAGGTCCGCTCGACCTGGAAGCACCAGACGGTCGTCAGATTCCAACCGCCGCTCAACTGGCCGACGCTCAGCCCGATGGCGCCCCCGGATCTGTCTGTTCTGGACAGTCACTTTTGCACTCCACTTTTCAGCTCAGGAACATCCGCAACGGCGCAACGACAAAGGGACCGCTGTCGCTCCCCCTGGCGAGCCGCACGGAATGCCCTTGGACGTGATTCTCCCCCACGCCGGCATTCAAAGCTTACCCACGTGAGCCACCCACTGGTTCCACCCCCGGAGCGGCACCCCTCAACTCTCTCACACAGCCCTTGGCCACGCAGACCCCTTTGCGCGAAACAACCTGCCCCACAAACGAACTCATAGACAGTCGTCCGACTTGGACCATCGTGCGGCCCCGGCGGGCGAAACGATCGCCCCGGTGATTTCCCGGGGTCGAATTAGCCGATACGATCCGGTATCGCAACATGGGCCCCCGCCTGTACTTCCGGGGCAGAAAAGGGATTCACCGCCGGCTCACGATCGAGTGAGCCCGTCTGGACCACAAGGAAGTTCACTGCGCGAGCGAGCGGATCCCCGGGCCGGCCAGGCGCTAGCCGCCGCACCCACAACGGCACGCAGGACACCACGGGCCCGCCCACCGCGAGGGGCGTACAGACCACCGCCGGGGCTGGTCATAGCCGACCGCATCCCCCCGCCGGCCCGGCTGGTCACCCGTCCCCCACAGTGCGCAAAAAGTGTCCGTTGCGTTATCAAAACGTGCTTCAGGCGCCATCTGAAGCCTGCCGCGCCCGCATGGACAGTGGCGTGGGTCACATCTCATGCCGCTGGAAGCACCCCGGCGCACCCGTCAGCCGCGTCATAACGTATATACGTTAATGGTATCATCGGCCCCGCCAGACGGCACCTGGGCCGGAATCGGCTGCGGCCTGAGGCGAGACTGCGCAGGCAAACCGCCTGGCATCCCCCGGAGAGACCCGGAGGCAAAAGCTTCCCTAGCGCTGCTTGCAGTATGTTTCCTCCGGAGATACGGCCGCACCGCAGGCCCGCAGCCGTAGCCGGGTGAACGAAGTCACCGGCACCCGCCCGCGCGCCTGCCCTCCGGCGGCGATCACGCACCTGCCAGCCGCCCGGCCCGCCCGGGAACCCGGCGATGCCCGCTCACCGCGGAGCGTGCACGACCCGCTGGGCCGCCTCCAGGCCCTGGGCGGCAAGGAGCCCGACCGCATCGGCGGCGTCACCGACGACCAGGGGGAGCTCGCGGCGCTCGGCGGCGGAAAAATCACGCAGCACGTAATCAGCCGGATCCATCCGGCCGGGCGGACGCCCGATCCCGATGCGCACCCGCAGGTAGTCACGGCTGCCCAGGGCCGAAGAAATAGAACGCAGCCCATTGTGCCCGCCCTCGCCACCGCCGCGTTTGAGCCGCACCTGACCGAATTCTAAATCCAGCTCGTCATGCACGACGATCAGCGCAGATACCGGCAGCGAGTAATACGACAGCAGCGCTTTCACCGGACCGCCGGAAAGATTCATGAAAGACAAAGGAGCCGCCAGGATCGCCTTAACGCCGGGAACCCCGCCGGGGCCCGTTCCCAGCCGCACGTCGGCCACCCGGGCATGCACCTTATGCCGCCTGAGCCTGGTACCCGACCGGGAGGCGAGTTCGTCCGCCACCATGGCACCGGCGTTGTGCCTGTTCCCGGCATACTCAATCCCGGGGTTACCCAGCCCCGCCACCAGCATCACGTCCACGAGACATCAGGCTACGCGGTGCCCGCCTGCGGAGACTCCCCGCAGGCGCGCGCCGGGCATTCCCCGCCGGCCGCCGCGACGATCCCGCACGCTGGGCCAGGCCCGCTGCGGTTCGCCCCGGGCAACGCCGGGCACCGCAGCAGGGACGCGATACCCGCCCGCGCCCGGGGCATTGCGCGCCGGGGGAACATGCCGGAGGGGCCCGCACGGCATGCGGGCCCCTCCACGGTCTCCCGGGCTAGCGGAAGCTACCCCGCCCGGGCACCAGGCACGTTACTGGCGGCACCTGGCAGCCGGGCGGCTCACTCCTCCCCGGGGGCCGCGGCGGCTTCGGCGTCACCCGCGCCCTCGCCATCGGAGACGGACGCAGCCTGGGTCACGTTGACCACGAGCACGTCGGGCTCAACGGCCAGGGTGACCCCGGCGGGCAGGGTGAGGTCACCAGCCAGGATCTGCGTGCCGGCCTCCATGCCCTCAACGCTGACCTCGATGCTCTCGGGAATGCTGGTCGCCTCGGCGTGCACGCTGATCTCGGTGGCGTCCAGGTCGACGAACGTCTGCGGGGCGGCGTCGCCGACCACGTTCACGGCGACATCGACGGTGACCTTCTCACCACGGCGGACGGCGACGAGGTCGATGTGGTGGATCACCGGGCGCAGCACATCCCGCTGCACCTCCTTGACGAGGGCCAGGTGGTCCTTGCCGGACAGCGTGACGGTCAGGACCGCGTTCTGGACCTTGACGGCCATCATGGTCTCGTGACCAGGCAGGGTCAGGTGAATCGGGTCACTGCCGTGGCCGTACAGCACGGCGGGGATCTTGTCGGCGCGGCGGATACGGCGGGCGGCGCCCTTGCCGAACTCCGAGCGGGGCTCGGCTTGCAGGCGGACGGAATCGGTCACTGCGATGCTCCTGACGATGAGGGCCGGATGAACGCGCCCCGGCGCTCGCACGACCATCTCGCCAGAGGATCAGCGGACCGCGTCGATAACGGCCTCCCGCCGGTGGCGCACTTCACCGGCCCCCGCCGGGCAGGCCCGGGACCGGAAGAACGCGTCACCTGCGAGGACCCTCGCCGAGGCAACCTAGTCAGGTTAACGGATGTCAGGGCTCAGAGTCGAACAGGCTGGTCACCGAACCGTCCTCGAAAACCTCCCGGATGGCCTGGCTGATGAGCGGGGCGATCGAGAGCACGGTGAGCTTGTCGAAGCAGTGCTCCGGCGGGATGGGCAGCGTGTTGGTGACGACGACCTCGCGGGCGACGCTGGCCTTGAGACGTTCCGTGGCCGGGTCGGAGAAGATGCCGTGCGTGGCCGCGATGACGACGCTGCCGGCTCCTTCTTTCATGAGCGCGTCAGCAGCCTGGCAGATGGTGCCGCCGGAGTCGATCATGTCGTCCACGAGGATGCAGGTACGCCCCTGCACCTCACCGACCACCCGGTTGGCGTGCGACCGGTTGGGCCGGGTGATGTCGCGCGTCTTGTGGATGAAGGCCAGCGGCGCCCCGGCGAGCTTCTTGCTCCACTGCTCGGCCACCTTGATCCGCCCCGCGTCGGGCGAGACGACCGCGAGGTTCTCCCGGCCGTACCGCTCGAAGACGTAATCCGACAGGATCGGCATGGCCTGCAGGTGATCCACTGGACCGTCGAAGAAGCCCTGGGTCTGCGCGGTGTGCAAGTCCACGCAGATCAGCCGGTCGGCACCGGCCGCCTTGAACAGGTCGGCCATGAGCCGGGCCGAGATCGGCTCGCGTCCGCGGTGCTTCTTGTCCTGGCGGGCGTAGCCGTAGAACGGCACCACCATGGTGATCCGCTTGGCGGAGGCGCGCTTGAGCGCGTCCACCATGATGAGGTGCTCCATGATCCATTTGTTGATCGGAGCAGTGTGGCTCTGCACGACGAAGGCATCCGAACCGCGCACCGACTCATCGAACCGGACGTAGATCTCGCTGTTGACGAACTCGTAGGCCGTCGTCGGCACGAGCTCTAAGTCGAGATTGCCCGCGATCTCCTCGGCGAGGCTGGGATGCGCCCGCCCGGAGAGGATGAGCAGGTTCTTCTCCGTCGTGCGGGTCAGCGCGCTCATGCTTCCTCCTGACCGGTAGCGCTCACCTCGGTAAAGGAAGGCACGACCTGGCCGGGGCCGACCTGGGCACCGGCCCGCAGCCGCACGTACGGGCCCACGGCGGCCGCGGCCCCCACGACCGCGGCGTCAGCCTCGGTACGCCGGATCCGGGCCCGCTCGCCCACCTCGCAATCGCGCAAGGTGACCTCCGGGCCGACGACCGCACCGGCCCCGATGGTGGTGGCGCCGAGCAGCTGGGTGCCGGGCCGGATGGTGGTGTCGGCGCCGATGCTCACCCCGACGTCGATCCACGTGCTGGCCGGGTCGGCGATGGTTACCCCGGCGCGCATGTGCTCCCGGCAGATCCGCCGGTTGAACTCGGCACCCAGGGCAGCCAGCTGCACCCGGTCGTTCACGCCCTCGGTCTGCCACAGGTCGGTGGTGACGTACGCGGAGACCCCCCGGCCGCGGGACCGGGCGATCGCCAGCACATCGGTGAGGTACTTCTCGCCCTGGGCGTTGCCGGTGCCGACCTCGGCCAGGGCGGAGCGCAGCAGCTCCGCGTCGAAGGCGTAGATGCCCGAGTTGATCTCCGTGATCGCCGCCTGCTCGGCGGTGGCGTCCTTGTGCTCGACGATGCCGGTCACCGCGCCGCCGGCGTCGCGCAGGATACGGCCGTACCCGTGCGGGTCGGGCACGTGCGCGCTCATCACGGTGGCGCCGTAGCCCCCGGACTCATGCTGGGCCACCAGCTCGGCCAGGGTCGCCGTGGTGAGCATCGGCACATCGCCGTAGGTGACGACGACGGTGCCGCTCAGCCCCTCCGGGAGCCGTTCGAGGCCGCATTCGGCGGCCCGCCCGGTGCCCTTGACCTCATCCTGGTCGGCGATGAGGGCATCGGGGGCCACGTGCCGCACGTGCTCGGCTACCAGCTCCCGGCAGTGCCGCACGACGACGGCGAGGTGGTCCGGGGCCAGGCCCCGGGCGGCCGCGATGGCATGACCCAGGAGGGAACGCCCGGCGATCGCGTGCAGCACTTTCGGGATCGCGGACTTCATCCGGGTTCCCTCGCCTGCGGCGAGGACGATGACGGCGGCGGGATGCTGATCACTCACGATGTGCGTTACTCCCAGGCGACGGCGGGCTCTGCGATCCTGGCCGCGGACGACCGGGCCGAAACCGGCTGGTATCACCCGCATTCCCGGGCGCACACGACGGCCGGGACTGCGGACGAGGACACCTGCGGGCCC
>CAMCQD010000093.1 GCA_945876925.1 uncultured Dermatophilus sp. | reverse complement strand
AGGGCGTGCCCGCGGCGGGCCCGGGGGACGGGCTGCTGCGCCCGCTGGACGAGCGCCGCTTCGTCATCGACTTCCCCGGCGCGGCCCCGGTCGGCCCGGTCGAGCTGCGCCAGCGGGGCCTGGCCGCGATGATCAACGCCACCGCGGCGACGTCGATGGCCAAGCGGCTGCTCGGGGCGTCGTTCGACGAGGGCACCGCAGCTGCCGCGCTGGCCGCGGTGGCGCCTCCGTTCGGCCGCGGCGAGGTGATCGATCTCGGCGGCGGTCAGCTGGAGCTCGTGCTGGTGAAGAACCCGGCCGGGTTCACGGTGGCGCTGTCCACCTACGGCGGCAGCCCGGCCCCGACGATGATCGCGATCAACGACAACATCGCCGACGGCCGCGACGTGAGCTGGCTGTACGACGTGTCCTTCGAGTCGCTGCGCGAGCAGGGCGTGTTCGCGACGACCGGGATCCGGGCCTATGACATGGCGCTGCGGCTGTCCTACGACGATGTGCCGGTGGGCCGCGTCGAACCCGATCTGGAGGCGGCCCTGGAGCAGTTCATCGCCGCCCATCCGGGGCAGCCGCTGCGGCTGTTCTGCACATACACGGCGATGATGGCGCTGCGGCGCACCCTAGCAGCCCGGTATCACCTGGCGGATTTCGGAGAGGACCCGGCATGAGCGGCGCGACCAGGGGAAAGCTCACCGTGGTGCACCTGTACCCGCGTGAGATGAGCATCTACGGCGACCTGGGCAATGTGCGGGCCATGGCGGTCCGGCTGCGGCGGCATGGCTTCGAGGCCGAGGTGGTGGCGCATCATCCGGGCGCGGAGCTGCCCGCCGGAGCTGACATCGTCATCGGCGGCGGCGGCCAGGATTCGGGTCAGGCCCGGGTCGGGGAGGACCTGGAACGTAACGGCCCCCGTCTGGCCGAGCTGGCCCGCGACGGGGTGCCCATGCTCGTGGTGTGCGGCATGTACCAGCTGTTCGGCCGGGATTTCGTCACCGTGACGGGTAACCGCCTGCCCGGCCTGGGCATCCTCGACGTGAGCACCACCGGCGGGAGCCACCGCATGATCGGCCCGGTCGTCGTCGAGACCGGGTTCGGCCGGATCGCTGGCTACGAGAACCATTCCGGGCGCACCGTCCGCGGCCCGGGCCAGGAGCCGCTGGGCACCGTGCTGTACGGCAAGGGGAATGACGGCACCGACGGCACTGAGGGCGCGGTGCGGGACAACGTGTACGGCACCTACCTGCACGGACCGGTGCTGCCGGCCAACCCGGCCCTGACCGACCGGCTCATCGCGGCCGCCGTGGAGCGCAGTCTCGGGATCGCGTTCGAGCCGCGGGAGCTGGACGATTCCCTCGCGGACGCGGCCCGCACCCGGCCGATCGAGGGGCTGCTCAGCGGCCGCGAGGACGAGCGGCCCGGCTCACTGCCCGGCCGGATCGGGGCCGCGTTCACCGACCGGCTCACCCGCGTCCGCGGCTGAGGATCCCTTCCTGGTTGCCGGGGCTGCGGCGGTGGCCCCGGCAACCGCCGGCTGGCCGTCAGCGGTCCCGGTGCCGGGTGCGTCCTCCTCCCCGGGCTCGGGGCGCAGCAGCATCCACAGCACTGCCGCGATAGCCCCGCAGGGGATCTCCAGCAGGTGGCTGAACAGGGCGAAGAGGGCGACTGCGGCACCGGTGGCGGCCGGGTCGGCGCCCAGGGCAACCAGGACGGTGGCCGCGCCCGCCTCCGCGACCCCCAGGCCGCCTGGGGTGACCGGTACCGCGGTGAGCAGGCGGCCCACCGCGTAGGCGGCGAACATCACGCGCCAGGGCACGTCCACCCCGGAGAGCCGCAGGCACGCCGAGAACAGCACGAAGTAGACCCCGAAGAACCCGGCCAGGCCGAATGTCAGGTGCCCCCAGCGGGTGCTGACCAGCCCGATCATCTGCCCGCGCAGCCGGATCACCGTCTTCACCGGCTGCAGCTGGCTGTTCGGGCGCACCTTGCGCAGTACGCGCTCGAGCAGCTCGCCGATGCGGGCCGCCCATTCCCGCGAGGCCAGCAGGGCGATCAGGGCGAGCACGGCCACGCCACCGGCCACTCCGCCGAGCACGGCCCCGCTCCAGATCGCGCCCGGCAGCCGGTCGGGGAAGGGCAGCAGGATGAGCGCGGCGAGTACCGGCAGGAGCGCCCTGGCCAGGACGTTCCACACGGTGGTGACGATCACTGAGGAGGTGATCTGGGTGTGCGAGAAGCCCCAGGAGCGGAACATCGCGTAGTTCAGCGCGGTCCCGAAAGCGCCTCCGGCGGGGAGCACGTTGCTCACGCTCGACCCGGCCAGATTGGCCGTCAGCGCCCGGATGTGACTGAGGCCGGGCAGGGATCCGCTGAGAGTGAATGTGTAGCAGTACAGGCCGATGATCATGAGGCTGAACAGCCCGCAGAACGCCGGCCAGCCGATCCCGGTGATGGTGCGCCAGATCTCGCCCCACGTCGTGTGCGTGATGCTGGGCAGGAGCCAGCCCAGGAGCGCCGCCGATAAGCCCAGGGACAGCACGCCCTGCACGATCCGCCAGATGAGGGAGCGCGCGTCAGCGGGCAGCCGGGGCACCGGGACCTGGCCCGTCCGGATGCTCATCGGGTGACCTCCCAGATGTCGCTGCGCCGCGGCCCCGGATGGGCCGGGTCGATGAACCATTCCCGGCCGAACACGAGGTCGTACAGCGGCCGCGGGATGCGGCAGAACGCCGCGAGGGTGCGATCACCCCCGTCTGCGGCGGTGGCCTGGGAGGCGTGGGCGCGCATGGAGGCCTTCTTGGCGCCGATCCAGGGGCGCACGCTGATCTGGTGGGTGATGTCGGCGGCGGCGCTGAACGCTTCGTTGAACGCCTCCCGGTCGAATCCGGGCGGGAAGCGGTACACCCTGGCGGCCAGGTCGATGCCGCGGCATAGCAGGTCGCGTGGCACGGTCGCCTCCAGCAGCCGGGTGCCGGTGAGGGCCGCGGCGGCCCGCACGACCTGGTGCACCCGGACGTGGTCGCGGTGGCCGTAGCCGCCTGCCTGGTCGTAGCCGATCACCAGGTCGGCGTGCTCGGCGCGCAGCAGGTCCGCGACCCGTGCCGCGGCCTCGCCGGGGTCGGCGCGCACGAACCGGGTGCGCCCGGGCGGGTCGGCCGGTACCGGGCCCTGCATGCCGGAGTCGGCGTAGCCCAGGTCGACTACGCGCCGATGGCGGCGGCGCTGGCGTTGAGTTCGGCGAGCCGGCGCTTCCCCAGGAGGCCGTCGCCGGTGAGTTCCCCGGCGGCTTCGCCGAGGGCACCGTCGGTCGCGACGGCGAGTACCACCCGGTCCCCGCGTGCTGCCGCCCGGGCGAGGGTGCCCGACATCAGCAGCGCCTCGTCATCGGGGTGCGCATTCACGGCGACGATGGTCCGGCTCACGCTTAATAGTCTTTCACCCCCGGTGAGGAGATCCACATGGGGCGTATACCTGGTCGCTCTCCCACTGAGCTCATCGCTTCTCAGGGGCCGGCTCAGGGGTATCCCCCACGGTGACGGTCCCGGCGTGATGCGCCTGGCTGTGGCAATCTGCGGGGGTGAAGATCGCCGTCGTCTCCGACTGTTTTTTGCCGCGCCTGGGCGGCATCGAAGTTCAGGTAAGTGAATTAGCCCGGCATCTTGCGGTTTCCGGGCATCAGCCGGAGGTATTCACGATCACCCCGGATGCGCGCGCGGCCTGTGACGACGACGCCCTGCCCTATCCAGTGCACCGGATGCCGGGCCGGCTGCGCCTGCCGGGGGGGCTGCTGGTCAGCCCGGGGGCGAAGGAGGGGCTGCGCCAGGCCCTCGTGACGGACCGCTACGACGTGGTGCACGTGAATTTCGGCGTGCTCAGCCCCTTCGCCTATGACGCGGTGCAGCTGTGCCTCGAGCTGCGCATCCCGGTCGTGGTGACCTGGCATTCCCTCATCGCCTACGCTGCCGTGCCCGGGATGCGGCTGTCCGGCTGGCTGGACGCGTGGAATCACGACGGGGTCGCGCTGACCGCGGTCTCCGAGGTGGCGGCCGCGGGGGTGCGCCGGTGCGCCCGGGGGCCCATCGGGGTCGCGGTGCTGCCCAACGGCCTGGACCTGGATACCTGGTGGATCGGGGCGAAGGCGCCTGCGGGGCCCCGCCCGGACGGCGCGGGCATCCGGGTGGTCAGCGCGATGCGGCTGGCCCCGCGCAAGCGCCCCTCGGCGCTGCTGTCGATCATGCGGGCGGCCCGGGCGCTGGCCCCGGAGGCGGGCCTGACCCTGGAGCTCATCGGCGACGGGCAGCTGCGCAAGCGGCTGGAACGTTCGATCGCCGAGCACGGCGACCATGACTGGGTCACGCTCGCGGGCCGGCTGACCCGCGATGAGCTGCGGCAGCGGTATGAGCGTTCTGACCTGTACATCTCGCCGGTCAAGCTGGAGGCGTTCGGCATCGCGGCGCTGGAGGCCCGCTGCTGGGGGCTGCCGGTGGTCGGCTACGCGGCGAGCGGGATCGCCGAGTTCGTCGAACCGGGGCTGGGGGGAGTGCTGGTCGACAACGATGACGCCCTGGCCGAGGCGATCGCCGCCCTGGCGCGTGACCGGGTGGCGCTGGAGCGGATGCGACAGCACAACAGCACCACCGAGCCGTCCCGGTTCGGCTGGGAGTCGGTCGTGGCCGCGACCGTCGCCGAGTACGCCCGGGCGGGGGCGAACGCGGCCTGACCGGGGACGTTTGCCCCGACAGCACGCATGTGACGGCTGGAACGGGCACACTTATACCGGATGCCCCGTGTCAGGTGCGACCGCGATCGCGGTCACACGGTGCGCACTTCCCGTCCCAGAGCCGGGTCCTGCCTACCTTCGCGGGGTCTATTGGGCCGACCGGCCCGTGACGATGTGTGAAGGAGTGCGACCGATGCCCGAGTTCGCCTATGAGGATCTGTTACCGATCGGCGAAGACACCACCTTGTACCGCAAGCTCACCTCCGATGGGGTGCGGACCGTCGAGGGCCCGGGCGGGCGCACTTTCCTCGAGGTCGATCCGCAGGCGCTGACCTTGCTCGCCGCCACCGCGATGCACGACATCGCGCACTACCTCCGCCCGGCCCACCTCGCCCAGCTCCGCACGATCATCGAGGATGACGAGGCCAGCGACAACGACAAGTTCGTTGCCCTGGACCTGCTCAAGAACGCCGCCATCTCCGCCGCCGGGGTGCTGCCCATGTGCCAGGACACCGGCACCGCCATCGTCATGGGCAAGCGCGGGCAGCACGTGCTCACCGCCGGCACCGACGAGGAGCCGATCGCCCGCGGCGTGTTCGACGCGTACACCCGGCTCAACCTGCGCTACAGCCAGAACGCCCCGGTCACGTTCTTCGAGGAGAAGAACACCGGCTGCAATCTGCCTGCCCAGATCGAGCTGTACGCCGACACCCTGCCCGGCCACGAGAACACCTACAAGTTCCTGTTCATGGCCAAGGGCGGCGGCAGCGCGAACAAGAGCTACCTGTACCAGGAGACCAAGGCGATCCTGTCGCCTGAGCGGATCATGCCCTTCCTGGAGGAGAAGATCCGCAGCCTGGGCACGGCCGCCTGCCCGCCGTATCACCTGGCCATCGTGGTCGGCGGCACCTCGGCCGAGTTCGCGCTCAAGACAGCCAAGTACGCCTCGGCCAAGTACCTGGACTCGCTGCCCTCCTCCGGTAACGCCGCCACCGGCCGCGGGTTCCGCGACCTGGAGATGGAGGCCCGGGTCCTGGAGCTGACCCGCACGCTGGGCATCGGCGCGCAGTTCGGCGGCAAGTACTTCTGCCACGACGTGCGCGTCGTGCGGTTGCCGCGGCACGGGGCCTCGCTGCCGGTGGCGATCGCGGTTTCCTGCTCGGCCGACCGGCAGTGCCTGGGCAAGATCACCCCCGAGGGGGTGTTCATCGAGCAGCTCGAGACCGACCCGGACCAGTACCTGCCCGACGTCACGGACGAGAACCTGGGTTCCGGCGAGGTCGTCAAGATCGACCTGACCCGCCCGATGGACGAGGTCCGCGCCGAGCTGAGCAAGTACCCGGTCAAGACCCGGCTGTCCCTGACCGGCACGCTCGTGGTCGCCCGTGATATCGCCCACGCGAAGATCCGCGAGCGGCTCGAAGCCGGCGAGGAGATGCCGCAGTACCTCAAGGATCACCCGGTCTACTACGCCGGCCCGGCCAAGACTCCCGAGGGGATGGCCTCGGGCTCGTTCGGGCCGACCACGGCCGGGCGGATGGACAGTTACGTCGACCAGTTCCAGGCTGCCGGCGGGTCGATGGTGATGCTGGCCAAGGGGAACCGGAGCCAGGCCGTCACCGACGCCTGCGCCCGGCACGGCGGCTTCTACCTGGGTTCCATCGGCGGGCCGGCGGCCCGGCTGGCCCGGGACTGCATCACCAAAGTCGAGGTGCTGGAGTACCCCGAGCTGGGCATGGAGGCGGTCTGGCGGATCGAGGTGGTCGACTTCCCGGCGTTCATCGTGGTCGATGACAAGGGCACCGATTTCTTCGCCTCGGTGAGCAAGCCGATCGCGATGACGATCGGGAAGCGCCCGGGCCTGGAGGACGCGAAGTAAGGCCGGCCGGAGCCATCCGCTTTCCGGACGCCGCGCCCCCAGCCGGGAGCGCGGCGTCCCTGTGCCCGGGTTGCGGCGTCTACCTGCCGGGTTGCCCTGCGGGAGGAGCGGGCGCCCTCTGGCATGACGAACGGTCCCGGCATCAGCCGGGACCGTTCAGCTCCCCGGATGCGCCCGGCCCTCCTCCGGGCGTCTCCGGCGGGCGATCACCTGCCAGCTGGCGGCCGCGGTCCCTGATACCGCGCCCCGCCGGCCAGGCTCAGGCGCCTCGGGCCGCGCGCCGCTGGGCGCGGCGGGCGC
>CAMCQD010000092.1 GCA_945876925.1 uncultured Dermatophilus sp. | reverse complement strand
CCGCCGTCCGCGCGGTCTGCTCGGACACCCCCGAGGTGTCCAGCACCGGGTCGTCCTCGCTGATCGCATCCGTCCGCGCCGGGGCCGAGCGGAGCTGGGCCGGGGTCGGCTGCACCGTCAGGTACTTCAGCTCGTACCGGCTTGGCATCGTGCCCACCGCCAGCACGCCGGTACCCGGGTCCATCGACCATTCGGAGCCGGTGACGACGCCACTGGTCACCCGCTCCGGGGCAGCCAGGTTCGGGGCAGCCAGGCGGTTCTCCAGGCTGCTCAGGGTGCGTTCCGCCCGCCGGACGCCGCGGCCCAGGCCCGGCGGCGCCGCGATCACCGGGGTGCTGCTGACGGGTTCGCGGACCTGCTGGGGCTGCCACGACCCGTCCTGGTAGCTCGTCGCCACCGACACCCGCAAGGGGGGAGCCGCCGGATCGGTGGTGGTGTACCTCAGGACCGTGACCGGTGAGCTGTCCCGCAGGTCGCTGAGCATGTCCGGGCTGGGGCTGAAGCCCACCCGGCCCGCGCCCCCGGAGATCCCCAGCCGCCGGGACAGCGCCGAATCCGCGGACACCGGTACCAGGGACGACAACGCGACCGAGCCCGCCAGGGCCACGACGGCGGTGACGGCGGCCGTGCTCAGCCTGCTGCGCCGGGCCGCCCGCGACCCGCTGCGCCTGCCCATGCCACGCGACCAGCCGGCCACGCGCGCATCGTCCACGACGGCCAGCAGCGCCAGCCAGCACGCCCCCAGCGTCAGCACGTACCGCATCTGCAGCCCGCCGGCGGCGTTCGCCACCGAGACGAGGAACGGCACCAGCAGCGGCAGCCCGGCCAGCGCGGGCCGCGCCCAGGTGACGCCGATCGCATCAGTGCACACTGCGACGACCCCGGCGCCCGCCGACACGGCGAACACCACCCCGGCGGTGCTCGGGGCCGGGGGAGCCGAGGAGGCGATTGCCTCCAGGGCGTCGCGCAGCAGCGCCGCCCAGGCGGTGAACGTCCCCGGCAGCGGGATGAGCCCGACCGCCCCGGTGTCCCCGCCGAAGAGCGCCGTCAGCAGCGCCCCCAGGGCGAGGGACTGCACGACGGGCACCGCAGGGCGGGGCACCCCGACCGCGCGGCAGACGATCCCCGCCCCGGCGATGACGCCGAGCACGGCGGCCACCGGCCCGGTCCAGGGCCGCCCGGTGAACAGGTTCCACAGCGGCAGGATGCTCGCGGCCACGGCCAGCATCGCGATGAACGACGGCACGACGAGCGCCTGCGGAGGCGAGGGCCGGGCCGCGGCCGTCATCGCACGCTCCTGACGGCCATCTGCGACAGGTGCGCCCACGCCTCAGCCACCCCGGTGGTGGCCGGGTCGACCGGTACCGCGTGCCAGCCGGTCGCGGTCGCTGACGCGGCCACGGCAACCGGCCCCTCGCGTTCTCCCGGGCCACCGTACACCGGGCGGATCCCGCCGTCCGCGCTCGTGCTGAGCACGAACGCCAGCCCGGTCGAGCGCGGCGGGCGTCCGGCGAGCACGGCCGCGGCGTGCGCGGGCACATCCGGCACGGCGGCGATGACGAGCCCGCCCTCAGCGGCGAGCTCATTGGCGGCCTCGCGCAGGCGGCGGACGCGCCCGGGGTCCTCCGCGGAGGGCCGGATCGGGGTCGCGCAGGACAGCACCCGCACCGCCTCGTCCGCCTCGACCGGGTGCAGCAGCCGCACATCGTCCAGGCGCTCATCGCAGACCAGGTGGATGACATGCCCGCTGACGGCCAGCGCCCCGGCCACCGAGGCGAGCGCTTCGACGGCCCAGTCGAGCGCCGCCGGGGCATGCCCGGCCCGGGCGGCGAACCGCTGGTCGAGCACGAGCACCGCCCGGTCCGCGCTGGCCTGCTCCTCGACCCGGACGAGCAGATCGCCGGTGCGGGCGGAGGCGGTCCAGTGAATCCGGCGCGGATCGTCCCCGTGCCGGTATTCGCGCACGGTGGAGGACGGCTCGCCCGAGCCCGCCACCACCAGGGTCGCCAGGTCGCTGGACTCCTCGCCCTCGGGCGCGCTGACGTTCCCGGTCAGCGGGGTTATCCGCGTGAGGGCGACGAAGCCGGCGGTCCCGGGCACGATGGTCGAGTACCGGGTGAGCCCGAACGGGTCGGCGACGTGCACCCGCAGCGGGCCCAGCTCGTGCCGTCCGCGCCGCTGCGGGGCCAGCTCGTAGCGCAGCCGCCCGCTGCCGCCGCGCGCGAGAGCGGGCAGCGCGAACCGCTGGTAGCGCACCTGGTCGAACCCGCTGGGGCCGGCGGGGAGCACGGTGTCCTCAACCAGGCACGGCCCGCACCGGCGGGAACCGGTGTGGGTCACCAGCACGTCCACCTGCGCTCTCGTGCCCGCCGGGACCGGGGCGGGGCGCACCTCGCGGCGTACCGTCAGCACCGGCCTGCCCCAGCGGTTGACGACGACCGCGCACAGCGGCAGCACGACGAGCAGCACGCCGACCCGGACGAGGTCGACGAACCCCAGCAGCGCCCCGGCCACGGCGAGGGTTACCCCGGCTGCCACGAGGGCGCGCCCCCGGTCGGTCAGCGCGAGTTCGGGGCGCCGCCGGGCCAGCAGCGGAAGCCTCATCCGCCGGCTCCGGTGCCGGCTACCGCCACCCGGGTGAGCAGGCCGGCGATGACGTCGGCCGCTGCCCGCCGCTCCATCCGGGCCTGACCGGACAGCAGCACCCGGTGGGCGAGCACCGGCGTCGCCATCGCCTGCACATCCTGGGGAAGCACGTGGCCGCGCCCGGCCACCAGCGCGTGCCCGCGGGCGGCCCGGAGCAGGTGCAGCGAGGCCCGCGGCGACGCGCCCAGCCGCAGGGCGGGGTCGGCCCGGGTGGCGGTGACCAGGTCGACCACATACCGCTTGAGCGCCTCCGAGGCGTGCAGCTGCCGGGCGACCGCGGTCGCAGCGGCCACGTCACGTTCGCTGGCGACCGGCTCCAGATGCGCCAGCGGGGAAGCGGCCGCGTGCCGGTCGAGCATGGCCACCTCGGTGGCCGGGCTGGGGTACCCCATTGAGATACGTGCCATGAACCGGTCGCGCTGCGCCTCCGGCAGGGGATAGGTGCCCTCCATCTCCAGCGGGTTCTGGGTGGCGATGACGAAGAACGTGGCCGGCAGCTGGTAGGTGACCCCGTCAACGGTGACCTGGCTTTCCTCCATCGCCTCCAGCACGGCCGACTGGGTCTTGGGCGAGGCCCGGTTGATCTCGTCGGCGACTACCACGGAGGTGAAGATCGCCCCGCGGCGGAACTCGAAGGTGCCCTTGCGCTGGTCGTAGATGTTGACCCCGGTGATGTCGCTGGGCATGAGATCGGGGGTGAACTGGATGCGGCGCATCGGGCAGTTCACCGCCTTCGCCAGCGCCTTGGCCAGGGTGGTCTTGCCGACGCCGGGGACGTCCTCCACGAGCAGGTGCCCGCCGGCCAGGTACACCGCCAGCGCGGTCTCGATGACGTCGTCCTTGCCCTGGATGACGGTGCCGATCGCGGCGCGTAGCCGCTGGGCGAGTCCGGTCGCCGCGCTGATGTCCCCCGGTCCGGTCTCAGCCGGCGTGCTAGGCAAGTGCTGGCCCCAGGTCATGGTGGTTACCCCGTCCGTGCACGTACGTGTGGTGTCACTGAAAAGCGGTCCGCAAGACTCCCCCCGGCGCGGATAGCCCACTTAGATGCTCTCGCACCTTGGCCGTGTGGTGGGAATCCGCGCCGTACCCGGATGGGTGCGTGGCGGCCGCGGATCTGCCCCACTTCTCCCCACCCTCGCCTGCCGGGCCGGCGGGCCCGCTCCGGTGGCAACGACTGTGACCTGCGGATATGTGATGAACGCCACGGTGGTGGTGCGACCGGGAGGTGATCCGGACCGGCATCGCCGCCCGCGCCGCACCCTCCGCCCCCCACTGTGGGTTCACGCCTCTGACCTGCGCAAATGCATCTGAGATACAACCGGGAGGGGAAGTGGGATGTCATCGGAGGGGGGAAGTGGAGTAAAGTGGGGCATGCTGGAGGGGGAGACCACGTATGTGGGTCCCGGCATGACCGCAGGAGCACCCGGCGAGGGAAGGGGAAGGCGCCATGTTCCTGGGCACCCACAATCCCCGCCTCGACGCCAAGGGCCGGCTGATCCTGCCTGCCAAGTTCCGCGAGCGGCTCGCTCCCGGGCTGGTCGTGACCCGCGGTCAGGAACGCTGCCTCTACGTCTTCCCCATGGACGAATTCACCCGGGTCACCGACGACCTGCGCTCCGCCCCGATGACCAGCAAGGCCGTGCGGGACTATCTGCGCGTCTTCCTTTCGGGGGCCTCCGACGAGATCCCCGACAAGCAGGGCCGGATCACCATCCCGCCCGCGCTGCGCCAGTACGCCGGCCTGGACCGCGAGTGCACCGTCATCGGCGCCGGGTCGCGGCTGGAGATCTGGGACACCGCCGCGTGGGACTCCTACCTGGCCGGAACCGAGGATTCGTTCGCCGAGCAGGCCGAGGAGGTGATCCCCGGACTGTTCTGACCCGGCCCTGCGCCGATGTCCATGACCACCGATTTCCTTCCGCTCGATCGCTCCGGGGCCTCCCCAGCCCGCGGGGCGCCGCCGGCCCCCGGAACTCTTCCCCGGTCCCGGGCCCGGCACACCGGCCTCATCCGGGGCACTTCCCCGGTCCCGGATGAACAGCTGAGCGGCGGGGAATCAGTAGCCAGGGACGCCAGCGGGCACCCGCCCCGCGCGACCAGCGAGAAACACGACTGCATACGGACAGGAGGTCAGCGATGCGTTCAGGCGATCCCGCCGCCCTGCACGAGCCCGTCATGCTCACGCGCTGCACGCAGCTGCTCGCCCCTGCCCTGCAAGCCGGGGGGCGGGTTCACCTCGACGCCACCTGCGGCCTGGGCGGCCACGCCGAGGCCATCCTGCGCGCGGCCCCCCAGGCCCGCGTCATCGGCATCGACCGCGACCCCGAGGCGCTGGAGCTGGCCGCTGCCCGGCTGGCCCCCTTCGGTGACCGGTTCACGCCGGTGCACGCGGTGTACGACGAGATCGATACCGTGCTGGCCGGGCTCGGCCTGAGCGAGGTGCACACGGTGCTCTTCGACCTGGGGGTCTCCTCGCTGCAGCTGGACGCCGCCGACCGCGGTTTCGCCTACCGGCAGGACGCCCCGCTGGACATGCGGATGGATCAGCGCTCCGGCCAGCCCACCGCGGCCGATCTGCTCAGCACCTGCTCCGCCGCGGAACTCACGCGCATCCTGCGCGACTACGGCGAGGAGCGCTACGCCGCCCAGATCGCGGCCCGGATCGTCCGCCAGCGCGCCCGCACGCCGTTCACCACCTCCCGGGCGCTGGCCGAGCTGCTCGCCGCGGCGGTCCCGGCGGCCTCCCAGCGCACCGGCGGGCACCCGGCTAAGCGCACCTTCCAGGCCCTGCGGATCGCGGTCAACGGCGAACTCGACGCGCTCGCCCGGGCGCTGCCCCTGGCCCTGGACGCGTGCGCGCGCACCGGCGGGCGGGTCGCCGTGCTCAGCTATCACTCCCTGGAAGACAGGATGGTTAAGCGGGCCCTGACCTCCGTGAGCACGAGTTCGGCACCCCCCGGGCTGCCCGTCGAGCCGCCCGGGTCCGAGCCCCTCTTCCGGCTGCTGACCCGCGGAGCAGAAGAGCCCGCACCCCAGGACATCGCCGCCAACCCGCGGGCCGCCTCAGCCAGGCTCCGCGCCGCCGAGCGGATCCGCGCAGGCAGCCGCCCGGGCATCGAGCCGGATCCCGCACGCTCCCGGAACTCCACGCGTCACATGAGAAACACCAAGCGCAACACGAAGGGACGCGCACGATGAGTCAGCAGCCGATCGTCACCCGGTCCGCGGTTCCCGCGCCACCGCGGCCGGCACGCACCCGGCCTCCGCTGCGGGTCGTCACCGCCCCGGCGCGCCGCGCCCGGCGGGCCCCCTTCGTGGTGCTGTGCAGCGTCCTCATGACCTTAGGGCTGCTCGCCCTGCTCGCCCTTAACCTCGGGCTGGCCAGCGGATCGTACGCCCTGCACGACATCTCCCAGCGCGCCGAGAACCTGCGCGCCCAGCAGACCGAGCTCGAAGAACGGCTCGCCCTGTCCTCCACCGCAGGCCAGCTGGCCGCCCGCGCCACCGAACTGGGAATGGTCGCCAGCGGCACGCCGGCGTACCTGCGCCTGTCCGACGGCGCCATCCTCGGGGAAGCCACCCCGGCCCCCGCCCCCTCCCCGAGCACTCCGGCGCCCGCAGAAGGCGAGGCCTCCCCGTCCGCCCCGGCCTCGCCGGGTGCCTCAGCATCCTCCGGCCCCGGTGCCAGCTCGCTTGCCACTGCGCCGGCTTCGCCGTCCGCGTCAGCATCGGCCCCGGCGCGGACGGCCCCCTCGTCCGCTGCCCGGGAGCAGACGGCGGCGCAGGCATCCCGGACGGCGCGGGCGACGGCGTCCCCGGCGGAGGGGTCCGCGCGCGTCTCCGGTAGCGCCACCGCATCGGTTCCGGCCCGCTCGCCGGCTCCGGATCCTGCGGCTACAGTGGGCCGCGACTCCCGGGCCGCCAGCCAGGCCGGGAGCACGGCCACGACGCGCTGACGGGGGGCATCGTGCAGGACAGCAAGGGCGCGCAGGCGTCCCGGCCAGGTGCGCCCCGCACCCGGCCCGCCGGGGCTGCCCGCAAGCGGCCACCGGGGCAGGAGCCGGCGAGGCTGGCCAATCCGCGCCGCCGCGGCCGCGTCATCTTCGTCACGCTGCTCTTCGTATTCACTGTGTTCGCCGCCCAGCTTGCGCGGCTGCAAGTGATCGACGCGGACACCGTCGCCGCCCAGGCCCAGGATCTGCGTACCGGGCGGCCCACGACCATCCCGGCGACCCGCGGCCAGATCGAGGACCGCTGGGGCCGCGCCCTG
>CAMCQD010000091.1 GCA_945876925.1 uncultured Dermatophilus sp. | reverse complement strand
GGCTGGTCACCGTGACGGTGAGCAAGCCTGGCTCCCAGTTCAGCTCGGCCCGCACCGGCACCTGGCCGGCGTGCCGCAGCGCGTTGGCCAGGGATTCCTGTACCAGGCGGTGGATGGCCAGCCCCTGAGCGCCGGTGACCTGGGCTGGTTCGCCGTTCACGTGCACCCGGACGCCGAGCCCGGCGGCGCGGTACTCCTCGAACAGGGCCGGCAGGTCGGCCAGCCCCGGGGCGGGGGCGACGCCGCGGGGTTCTTCCGATCGCAGCACGGCCAGCAGGGAGCGCATCTGGGTCAGGGAGGTGCGGGCGACGTCCGCGATGGTGCCTAGTGCCTGGCGGGCGGCGGCGGGGTCGGCGGCGGCGGCGTACCGGCCGCCGTCGGCCTGGGCGATGATCACCCCGAGCGAGTGCGCCACGATGTCGTGCAGTTCCCGGGCGATGTGGTTGCGCTCGGCGAGCGTGGCGAGCTCGATTTCGCGGGCCCGCTGTCTTTCCAGGAGGCGGGCGCGTTCGGCCAGCCGCTCGACGTCCTCGCGGCGCCGCCGGGCGAGGGCCCCGAGCAGGCAGAAGAACCCCACCGGCACCCAGTGCGCCAGCACGATCGGACCGCGCAGATACCAGGCGAGGTCGATCACTTCCCGGCTGTAGCTCAGTGCCGCCCACGCAGTTCCGGCCAGCATCGCCACGGTGGCCCAGCGGCGCCAGCGGGGGCCGAGCAGGCTGTGCGCGGTGTAGGCGGCGCTGAAGACCGCGACCGCAGCGGTGACGGTGAATGCGTGGATGACCAGCACGTGCGCGACCATGAGCACGCCCAGGGCCGTCACGGTGGCTTCCGGTGCGGTGCGGCGGGCCGCCAGGGCCAGCCCGCACAGCACGGTGATGATGATCCAGGGCGTCAGCGGGACCGCGGTGAGCACGGCGGTCGGCGCGAACAGGGAAGCCACGCCGGTCCATCCCAGCGCGGTGAGCGCGTCCACCCAGCGCACGTGGGCGCCGACCCAGGCGCGGGCGCGGTCCAGCGCGGGAGTGCGGGGGGCGGTCATGCGATTCACCCTAAACGCGCTGACTGCCCTCTCCCCGGCGGGGTTCGCCGAACACGCGCCCGCCCCGCTCATCCGGTACCGGGCGTAAGGCCCCGGGGGCGCGGGCAGGAATCACCAGCCCGCCCCGGACCGGCCGCCCCGCGGGATCGGCGCTTCTGCCAGCGCCCGCAACGGCCAGCACGTGCATACGCTCAGTGCGTGAGGGCAAGGACAGCAGGAAGGACGGCAGCGGCCACCCCTCATGAGCGCCTAGCTCAGGCAGCCGGCGCGATCGGCCTCACCGGGCGCGGCGGCGATCTCCTCACGTACCGGGTCGCATGCGCGCCGGAGCGGAACGGGAGCCCGCGACCAGCGGCGACAGCGCGGCGGCAGCGCGCCGGGCTGCCCGCGAGCGAGCAGGCCGGGTGCGCCGGCGAGTTCACGCCGGGGCGAAGGTAATGGCCTTTCCCTGCCCGCCCGTGCTCATCCTCGGCGAGGACGGGCGCACCTTCGTCCTCGCCCGCCCGGCCGTGTACTGCGGCTGCCGGGACACCTTCACCATCCCGGCGGGGACGCGCACCGATTTCGCGAGCGTGCCGCGCTTCCTGCACGGGATGATCCCCCCGTCGGGCACCGTCGTCCCGGCCGCCATCGTGCACGACTATCTGTGCGCCGAGGCGCAGGCGGGCCGGTTCTCCCGGCGGGACGCCGATGGCGTCTTCGCCCGCATCTGCCGCGAATCGGGGCTGAGCCCCTTGCACCGGCACGCACTGTACCTGGGGGTGCGCGTGGGCGGCGCCCGCTGTTCGGAGGAGACCGTCACCCGCGCGCTGTGGCTGTGCGCCCAGGCGCTCGTCTTCGCGCTGGCGCTGCTCATCCCCGGCATCGTGGCCCTGGCCGCCACGGCCGCCTTCGGCACCTTGTCGTACCTGTCCCGCCAGCTGGAGGAGCCGCGCGGTTAGCCGGGGGCGGGGACATGGCGCTGCGGCCAGCTGCGGGCCCGTCAGGCGCGCCCGGGAGCCTGCGGCTGGCTACCGTGTACGTCATATCCCCCTCGGCGCGCCCGGGCCCGCCAGGCGTGCCCGGTCCGGCTGGCACCCCGGTGATCTGGCCGGCCGCGCCCCGAGTCCGCAGCCTCGCCCCGGGAGCTTCCGATGCCGCACCAGATGACCCCTCGCCAGGACTGCGCGCGCCTGTTCGCGCCGCGCCCCGCCCGCACCCCGGTCGCCCTCGTGCTGGCGATCTGCGGGCTGCTCCTGGCGGCCCTGGCGTGCCCCCCGGCCGCCGTCGCGCACGCCCAGCTCGTCTCCTCCACCCCGGCGGACGGCGCCGCCCTTGCCGCGATGCCCGCCCGGGTCGAGTTCGTGTTCAACGAGGACGTCAATCCGTCGTTCACCCAGGTGGTCATCGCCTCCCCGGACGGGCGCAACCTCACCGCCGAGCAGGTCACCATCGACGGTCCCAGGGTGAGCGCGCAGGTGCCTGCGGGCCTCCCCGGCGGTGCCGTGACCGCCCGCTACCGCGTGGTCTCCGCCGACGGCCACCCGATCTCGGGGAGCATCTCGTTCACGGCCGGGGCCGGTAGCACGCTGCCCGCGGCTACTGCCGCAACGCCCCTCCCGGCGACCGGGACCGCAGCACCCGGGACCGCAGCGCAAGCCGCCTCCGCGCCGGACCCGGCCGGGCCTGGCACCGGCTCGCTAACCGGGGTCTACGCGCTCACCGGGGCAGCTGCGGTCCTCCTGGTCGCCGCCGGGATCCTGCTCCTGCGCACCGGCCGCCGGCCTCGCGGGTAGCCCCGGGGATCCGCCACGGCCGCCTGAGCAGCCCGCAGGCGAGGCGCCCCGGGCCGCCTTACGGCGCCGCTGGCAGCACGCATAGCCCGGCGAACTGACCACAGCCCGGAGGCTCCCTCCGGTGGCGGCGGGCACACCCGGGCCGGGTACGTCAGCTACCGGCCGTGAGGCCCGGCAGGATCAGCTCCAGCCAGCGCTGCCGGACCGGGCGGGGCTGATCCACCGGCGCGGTCGCCATGAGCAGGTAGATGTCGGCGACCGTAACGTCCGCGCGGACCTGCCCGCCGGCCCTGGCCATGTCGAGCAGGCTGGCCAGGGCGGTGGCGGCGCGCGACTCGCCGGGCCGTTCGCCGGCCACCCCGGCGCCCAGGCTCGCCGCCGCGGTCTTGACGCCGTGGTTGCGTGCCATCGATTCCATGACCCGGCACAGGAAGCCGGTCACCTCCCCGCCCGCGCTGCCCCCGGCACGGGCCCGGGCGAGCGCGGCCTGGGCGTCGTCGGCCACCTGCTCGACGTGCTCGTCTATCACCGCGGACACCAGATCGGCCTTGCGGGGGAAGTGCCGGTAGAGCGTGCCGACTGCGACCCCGGCGGCCTGGGCGATCTCCTCCATGCCCGCCTCCGGGCCGCGCGCGCTGATGTACGCCCGGGCGGCCGCGAGGATCCGCTGGCGGTTACGGGCCGCGTCGGCCCGGAGGGGACGTGCCTGGTTCATCCGCGCTCCTTTGCGGGTACGAGGTGATCGCGCGCTTGCAGGATCATGCTCGCTGGCCCACCATGAAAGTGAATCACTATTCACTTTACCTCGGGAGAGCACCCATGAGCACCAGAGTGGCCCTCGTCACGGGAGCATCGTCGGGAATCGGCGCGGCCACCGCCCGCGCCCTGCACGACGCCGGATTCATCGTCTACGGAGCCGCGCGGCGCACCGGCCGGCTGGACGACCTCGCCGCCGGGGGCATCCGGCCGCTCGGGATGGACGTCACCGACGAATCGTCGATGACCAGCGGCGTCGAGGCGATCCTCGCCGAGACCGGCCGCATCGACGTGCTCGTCAACAACGCCGGCTACGGCTCCTACGGCGCCATCGAGGACGTCAGCCTCGCAGAGGCCCGCCGCCAGTTCGAGGTGAACGTCTTCGGCGCGGCCGGCCTCACCCGGCTCGTCCTGCCCCGGATGCGACAGCAGGCATCGGGCACGATCGTCAACGTCACGTCGATGGGCGGGAAGATCTACACGCCGCTCGGCGGCTGGTACCACGCGACGAAGTTCGCGCTCGAGGCGCTCAGCGACTGCCTGCGGCTGGAACTCGCCCCCTTCGGCATCGACGTCGTGGTGATCGAGCCGGGCGGGATCGCCACCGAATGGGGCGGCATCGCCGCGGATAACCTGGAGCAGACCTCCGGGGGCGGCCCTTACGGGGCGCAGGCGGAGGCGGTCGCCAGGTCCTTGAGATCTGAGGCGAATGCGAACCGCAACTCGCCGCCGTCGGTCGTCGCCGGCGCGATCGTCAAAGCCGTCAGCGCACGACGGCCGAAGACCCGCTACGCGGTCGGCTTCGGGGCCGCGCCGCTCATCGCGGCCGGCGCCCTGCTGAGCGATCGCCAGTTCGACGCGCTCATCTCGCGCGCAGTGGGCCTGCCCCGCACGTGACCTGCGGGCGGCCTGGGACGCCCCGGGGCGCTGGCCGTGCGGGCATCCCGCGACTGCGCGTCCGTGAGCACCTCATCTGGCGCTCATGGGGAACCTCCCGGCCGCAGAGCCTTCCCGCCGCTGTCGGCCTTGGGGTGCTCACCGGTGACGCCGGGCCGGTACGCATTGAGCCCCCTGCCCGGTACCGGGCGGGGGGCTCAACTCTGCTGGTGCGCCATCAGGGACTCGAACCCCGAACCCAGTGATTAAGAGTCACTTGCTCTGCCAATTGAGCTAATGGCGCAACGGGTTGAAACCTTACACCGTCTCCGCCCCGAGGGGAAATCTGCTGGTCAAAGCGGTTTCCTAGGGTGGCCACGGCCGAGGCTGGAACCCTGGCCGGCTGCTCCGGCGGGGCGTGCCGGGCACAGGTGCCGACGTCCTGCCCGGTAAGCAGGAGACGCCCCCCGGCGGGCAGCCGGAGCCGCCCGCCGGGACATCTTGCTGCCGGCGCCAGCCGGCTACAGGTAGACCCCGGCCCGGTCCTGCTCGTCCGCGGGGGCACGCACCGCGTGCAGATCGCGTTCCCGGGCGAGCAGGAAGCGCTCGCTATCGAGTTCGACCTCGCTCTGCTCCCCCGGGTCGAAGAGCACCTGGTCCCCCAGCCCGACCTGGCGGACGTGCTGCCCTACCGCCACGACGCGCGCCCATGCCAGGCGCTTTCCCAGGCTCGCCGTGGCCGGGATGAGCAGCCCCCCGCCGGTCTGCCGTTCGCCCTCCTTCTCCTGGGGGCGCAGCAGGACGCGGTCGCCGAGCATGCGGATGGGCAGGTCACCGGCCGTCCTGGCCCCTGACCCCGGATCAGCCACGGCGGCGGCGACGGCGACGGCGCACCGCGATAGCCATGAGCAGCACGCCGCCCACCGCGGCCGCGACCGGGGCGATGACGTCCAGCCTCAGCGAGCCGTCCCCGGTGTGAGTGGCATTGAACAAGCTGGTGCGCGTCGTCTCGACCTGGCGGGAGACGATGGTCCGGGGCTGCACCCGGTACGCGAGCTGATCCACGGTCGAGGCCAGGCGCGTGCGCGCCGCCACGATGTCACTCTCGATCTGCTGCGGCGACCGGTTGTCCGAGGTACTCATGAGGTGCCCTTTCGCATCGTATTCCAGCCCACGATAATCTACCGGCAGCAGCCCGACATTTCGCGGGCACCGTGCCGCTGCCGCTACCACAGCGACGGCCGGCTGCCCGGCCCGCACCGGCCGATGGCAGAGCCCGCGCCCCGCGCGAAGGAGTCCCGATGCCACGCCTCCAGGCGGGTCAGCCCGCCCCCGGCTTCACCCTCAGCGATGCCCTGGGCAATGAGGTCTCTTTATCCGATTTTTCCGGGACAAAACTCATCATCTTCTTCTACCCGGCCGCGATGACCCCCGGATGCACGAAGGAGGCGTGCGACTTCCGTGATTCACTCGCCCCGCTACGCGCCGCCGGATACCACGTCATCGGGATCAGCCCGGATTCCGCCGCCAAGCTCGCCCGGTTCGCCGAACGCGACCACCTGACCTATCCGCTGCTCTCGGACCCGGACCGGGATGTCCTCACCGCCTACGGGGCCTACGGCGAGAAGAAGCTCTACGGCAAGGTCGTCACCGGCGTGATCCGCTCCACGATCGTCCTCGACGAGCACGGGATCGTCACGCTGGCCAGGTACAACGTCCGCGCAACGGGGCATGTGGCCTCCCTGGCGAAAGCACTTGGCATCACCTTGGGCTGAGACGACCGCAACCCGCTCTGCGCGGATACTCTGGGGGGTAGGCGCTAGTGGTGGAACAGGCAGACACGCAGGATTTAGGTTCCTGTGCCCTCGGGCGTGCGGGTTCGACTCCCGCCTAGCGCACGGGTTTCGCCCAGGTCAGAGCACTAAAGATGGGCGCACATACCAGCCAGGCATCAACTAGGCAGCAGCCAGCCGGGCATCTTGCCTCCAAGGGCCGGGCGCGCATGCGCTGCGGTACGTCATTTTCCCAGCGGTGCCTCAGTGCTTTTTCCTGGCCGTACCTCAATGCCCCGGCGCTATTTTCACCGCCGGCCGGCTCCCGGTGCTGACCGGGCCCGGTCAGCCGGTCCTCTCCAGGAACGAGGAGTTCGCCACGTTCCACGACCGGGACAGGTACGACCCCGGGGCCGGGGCGGTGCTGAAGTAGTCGTCGCCGTTGCAGTCCAGCAGGCCAGCATGCTCCGGCCCGCAGACGACGCGCAGCGCGGTCTGCGGGGTCTCGCGGTAGCACATGAGGTCGTTGGCGTCGGAGCAGTGATACCGGCCCAGGGCATTCGGGGCGTCGGGCTGGACCCCGCCGAGCATGTGCACCAGCTCGTGCGCCGCCACCGACCAGTCCGGGGAGGACCAGCACGGGCGATCGATCCGGGCGTACTGCGGGTAGCGGCCGTCATTGGCGTTGCCCGCCGGCGAGGAGTCGCGGTAGATGGTCGACACCCCGCAGATCC
>CAMCQD010000090.1 GCA_945876925.1 uncultured Dermatophilus sp. | reverse complement strand
TTGCCGATCGGGGAGACCAGGTCGATGATCCGGGTGGTGAGCACGCCCGGCTCGGTCTCCAGCCGCAGGCGCTCCTGCGGGTACAAGGGGGTCAGCTTACTGAACTCGACCCGTTCCCTCGCCGCCTCCGGGGACATGCCGTTGACCGTGTCCAGCCGCACGAGGGCGTTGAACTTCTGCCGCGCCGGCGGCTGCTCCCCCTCGCGCAGGGCCCGCACCGCGCCGGTGACCGCGTCACCTTTACGCAGGCCGTGCTTCTTGACCATCCCCAGCGGCACATAGACATCGCCCGGGCCGGGCAGGTAGCCGCTGGTCCGCACGAAGGCGTAATTGTCGAGCACGTCGAGGATGCCGGCCACCGGGACGAGCACGTCATCCTCGGAGAACGCCTCGACGGCGTCGCCGAACTCGTCGCGGCTGCGACGGCGGTCCCGGCTGCGGTTGCGGCTGCGGCGGCGGCCACGGGAATCGCCATCGCCGTCGCGCTCCCGGCGGCTGTCGCGCTCCCGCCGGCTATCCCGGTTACGCTCGCGGCCCTCGCGGTTACGTTCCCGGCTGTCACGCTGCCCGTCCCGGTTATCCCGGCTGCGGTTATCGCGGGCGCGGTTCCCCTCGCGCTGGCCGTCCCGGTCCTCGCGGCGGCCACGGGACTCCTCGCCCTCTGCCCGCCCGTCGCCGTTGAGACCGGCCCGCTCGGCCTGCTCCTCCCGCCGCTCCTGCGCGGCGGACTGGCCAGGGGCACCCTGATGGGGCTCAGAGTCAGCGCGTCCCGGCTGGTCAGCCCGGTCCCCTCCCGGTTCCCCGGAACCGGGAGAGGCCGGCGAGGCCTCCGGGGCGGACCGGGGCGGACCGCTAGGCGCCCCGGCAGCCGCCGGGCGGCGGGCTGCGGGACGCCCGGCGGCATCCACCTCCCGGATCGCCGCGATGAGGTCACCCTTGCGCATCTGCGAGGTGCCTGGAATGCCCATGCTGCCAGCCAGTTGTTGCAGCTCAGCGAGCCGCATCGTGGTGAGGCCACGTCGCTTGGGTGCGGTGCCCGTCCCCACTTCGGCGGTATCGGTCACGAAGGATCCTTCCCCTCACATCGGTCCGAGCAGATGTGCGGACCTGAGGTGTCGGCCGCATGGCAACCCGGCGGGCTGACGCGGCTAAAGGCGTACTGGCAAGCCGGCATACCCTGCGGCGGTCTGCCCGGTGGGCAGGGGTGCCAGCGCCCGGCTGTTTTCACTGAGGACTCTCGCGCGGACTCGCGTGCCGGTGCCTGATCGCACTCGCCACGAACCGATGATCGCCCTACGCGACCAGCACGAATCGTTGACCGGGCCACGAAACGCAGCATGCCCGGATCGCCGAACCGTGGGGTTGGAAGCACCTGAACGATCTGTGCGGTTCAGTGGCCTCCTAGGCGATAAGAGGATCGTCTCCGCCTGAGAGCAAATCCAGCGTAACACGTTCCACCAGGACTCCGGATCCGGGAACTCCAGGACGCAGCACCTGCCAGTTCCCCTCCCGCGGACGCGCGACCACCTGCTCGACCACCCCGGCGATCTCCGCAGTTCCCAGCACGAGCACGCTCGGACCCGCGCCGGAGATGACCGCGGCGCACCCGGCCGCCCGCAGATCATCCACCAGCTCCATCGCCCCGCCCAGCGAGGACCGGCGCTGCTCCTGGTGCAGCCACTCCCGGGTCGCAGGAAGCAGCAGGTCAGGGCGGTGCGACAGGGCGAGGACGAGCAGCCCCGCAGTACCCGAGTTGCGGGCCGCCTGCACGTGCGGCACCTGAGCGGGCAGCACCGCGCGCGCCGTCGCAGTCGACAACTGCGCCGTCGGCACCACGACGAACGGCTCGATGAGGGGATGCAACGGAACCGGGGCCGAACGGTAATGCAGCCCCGGCCCGGCAACCGGATCGGGACCGTCCTGCGCCCACGAGACCGTCACCCCGCCCAGGACGCTCGCCGAGGCATTATCCGGGTGCCCCTCGAGCCGCCCGGCCAGGTCACTGACCGCGGGCAGGTCAATGCCGATGCGGCCATCCGGCCCGGCAGCCGCCTCGCCGCAGCGGGCCAGCGCGACCAGGCCATGGGCGATAGCCACCCCGGCCGCGATCGCCGCCGCCGAGGAACCCATCCCCCGGCCCTGCCGGATCACGGGCGCGCAGCGCAGCACCAGCCCGGCCGGCCCCCGGGCCCCCAGCTCGGCGAAAGCGCGGCGCATAGTCGCGTACACCAGGTGCCGCTCATCCCGCGGCACCCCCTGATCGTCGCCGGTGATCTCGATGCGCACCCCAGGCTCGTCCACGACCGCGGCGACATAACGGTCCCAGATGCCCAGGGCCATGCCCACTGAGTCGAAACCCGGCCCGAGGTTGGCCGAACTGGCGCACGCGCGCACCCGCACCGCCAGCCCGGCCGGGATCGTCAGCGGCATCCCGTCCGGATCGGCGTCACCGGCGGGCCCGGCGGCACAGGCAGCCACGATCAGTCCCCGATGACCCGCATGACGGAATTGACGCCCAGCACGACATCCAGTTCGCTCAGCGCCGTCACCGTGTCCGACAAGGCCGACTCGCTCGCCGCGTGCGTGACGATGACCAGCTCCGCGCCCCGGTCCGGGCCCTCCCCGGCCGAACGCGCCAGCGACTGCTGGCGGACCTGCTCGATAGACACATCGTGCCCGGCGAACACGCCGGCGACCGCGGCCAGCACCCCGGGCCGGTCGGTGACGTCCAGGCTGATGTAATACCGGGTCGTAGCCCGGCCCGGCGGGAGCACCGGCAGATCGGCATACGCCGACTCGGCCGGGCCATGCCCCCCGGCGAGCCGGTTACGGGCCTGGGCGACGACATCGCCGAGCACCGCCGAGGCAGTCGGGTCCCCGCCGGCACCAGGACCGTAGAACATCAGCTCCCCGGCGCCCCTGGCCTCCACGAAAACGGCGTTGAACGCCCCGCGCACCCCGGCGAGCGGATGCGACTGGGGCACCATCGCCGGATGCACCCGCACCGAGATGCCCTGGCCGGCGTCGGTCCTCGTCCGCTCGCAGATGGCCAGCAGCTTGACCACCGCGCCCATCTCACGAGCCGCGCGCATATCGGCCGTGGTGATCTCGGTGATGCCCTCGCGGTAGACGCCGCTGAGCGACACCCGGGAATGGAACGCCAGCGACGCGAGGATGGCGGCCTTGGCGGCGGCGTCGAACCCCTCCACATCGGCGGTGGGATCGGCCTCGGCATAGCCCAGCTGCTGGGCCTTCTCGACGGCCTCGGCGAACCCCGCACCGTGCATGTCCATCTGATCGAGCACGTAATTAGTGGTGCCGTTGACGATGCCGAGCACCCGGTTAACCGAGTCGCCCGCCAGGGATTCGCGCAGCGGGCGCAGCAGCGGGATCGCCCCGGCCACCGCGGCCTCGTAATACAGGTCCGCCCCGGCCCGCTCGGCGGCCTGATACAGGGTCGGACCGTCCTCGGCGAGCAGGGCCTTATTGGCGGTGACCACGCTGGCGCCGTGCTCGAACGCCTTCAGGATGAGCGTGCGGGCCGGCTCGATCCCGCCGATCACCTCGATGACGATGTCCGCCCCGGCGACCAGTGCCTCCGCGTCGGTGGTGAAGAGGGACTCATCGATACCGGACGCCGAGCGGTCCACGCCGGGACGGCGCACCGCGATCCCGGCCAGCTCGAGCGGGGCACCCGCGCGCGCCGCCAGGTCGGCGGCGTCCTGGAGCAGGACCCGCGCCACCGACGACCCGACCACCCCGCATCCCAGAAGGGCTACCCGCACCGGCTTGGCCTTGCTGACCTGGTTACTCACTGGCCTGCTTACCTCTCCTCGATCCGCGCCGCGAGCGCCGGCGCGTCCTTACTATCGTGCAGTCCCGGGCTACCGCGACAGTACGCGGTCCGGATGACGGGCCCGGCGTGGCGGCGGGCCAGGCGCGTCGCGACGCCGCCGGTCAGGCATCGGCGACGTCGAGCGCGAGGATGTCATCGACCGTCTCGCGGCGCACGAGCACCCGTGCCTGCCCATCCCGCACCGCGATCACCGGCGGGCGCGGCACGTGGTTGTACTGGCTCGACAACGCCCGGCAGTAGGCCCCCGTGCCGGGCACCGCGATGAGATCCCCGGGCACCAGATCGGCCGGCAGGTACTCGTCCATGACGACGATGTCGCCGCTCTCGCAATGCTTGCCCACCACCCGCGCCAGCGCGGGCAGGGCACTGGATGAACGGGAGGCGATCGTGGCGCTGTAATCGGCCTCATACAAGGCGGTGCGCACGTTGTCGCTCATGCCCCCATCGACCGAGACATACATCCGGGTAGTGCCGCCGGGCAGCTCGACCGGCTTGACCGTGCCGACCTCGTAGAGGGTGAACGTGCTCGGGCCGGCGATAGCCCGCCCGGGCTCGGCCGACACCCGCGGCACCGGGATCCCCAGCGCGGCCGCCTCCCGGGAGAGCAGGCCCGCCAGGCGCTGCGCGATCTGCGCCGGCGTCATCGGGTGATGCTCACTGGTGTAGGCGATCCCGAAGCCACCCCCCAGATCCACCTCGGTCTCCTCCTCGCCGCTGCCCAGGCCGGTCTCGGCGAGCAGGCCGAGGAGGCGGCGGGCAGCCACCTCGAAGCCCTCGGTCTCGAAGATCTGGCTGCCGATGTGGCTGTGCACCCCGGCCAGCCGCATCCCCGGCCGGGCACGGACCTCCTCGATGGCCTTGTGCGCCATCCGCCCGGCCAGGCTGAACCCGAACTTCTGATCCTCATGGGCGGTGGCGATGTACTCGTGCGTGTGCGCCTCCACGCCGACCGTCACCCGGACCATGACGTCCGCGACCACGCCCAGCCGTCCGGCGATCGCCTCGATGCGGTCAAGTTCGTCGAAGCTGTCGGCCACGATCCGGCCCACGCCGTAACGCAAGGCCGCCTCGATCTCCGCAGCCGACTTGTTGTTGCCGTGCAACTCGATCCGCTCAGGCGGGAAACCGGCCCGCTGGGCGACGGCGAGCTCACCACCGGAGCAGACATCCAGGCTCAGCCCCTCGGCCATCACCCAGCGGGCAACGGCGGTGCACAAGAACGCCTTGCCCGCGTAGTACACGGTGGCGCGGCCAGGTCCGAAAGCAGCCTCGAACGCCTCCTTGAACGCCCTGGCCCGGGCACGGAAATCAGCCTCGTCAGTGACGTAGGCGGGGGTGCCGAAATCGCGGGCGAGGGCTGGCGCGTCAACCCCGGCCACGCTCAGCCGGCCGCCGGCATCGCGGCTGACGCCCGAAGGCCACAGCTGCGGCATGATCTCGTTGACATCTGCCGGGGTGGGCAGCCACTGCGGCGGACCGCCGTAACCGTCGGCGTGCAGGGCACCTGCTTCGTGAGCGCGCATCGTGGACCTTCCTCGTTGGCCTGCCGGGACGCGGCGGCAGCGTCACGGACTCGGTTCCGCCGCGCCGCAACGATGACACGACGACCACCGATCAGGCGCATCCGGTGCTGGTCACAGGCGCGCCGGCGCCGGCACCCCCAGGGCGCTCAGCCCATGCCCCAGCACGGCCGCCCCCGCCAGGAGCACCCGCGCATCACCCGCACCCGCCAGATCCCGGGCCAGGCCCGCCAGATACCTGACGAACACAGCAGGCCGGACCTCACGACCAGCCTTCTCCAGCACGAACGGATACGCCGCGAGCGCAATCGCCGCGCGAACATCCCCATGCTCTCGCACCCGGACCGCAACAGGAGAATCCGGCCGCTCCCGGGCACGCACCGGCAGGCCAGTCCCGGGACGCTGATCGCCGGGCGGCCCGGCCCGCACCGCGCGATCTCCCGGACCTGCCAGGCCAGGCGGGGCCAGGCCCGGAGAGGGGCTGGCACCTGGCCGGCTACGCGCGCACGCCGCGTGCTGCTCAGCCGGATCGGTCCGGGCGCAGGTGAGCATGGCGTGGGCGATGACGAAGGCGGGGTTGGCGTCGGTGCGGGCGAGCAGCGCCGGGACGGACAGCCGGGCCGGGGCGCTCAGCGGTTCCCGCGCGAGCAGCGCGATGCGCACGCTGGCCGTCCCGAGGGCTTCCTCGGTGACCGGTAGCGCGCCCGCGCCGTGCCAGGCGGCTACGGCCGGCGAACCGGTCCCGCCGGTGCCCTCCCGGTCCAGTTTCACCGGGCCGAGCCCGAACTGGCGGACGGCGCCGTCCCGGACGACCTCGATCGTCCCGGCCGGGGCGGCCTGCGTGCGCACCACGACGTCCCCGGCTGCCGCGATGAGGCAGGCGAGGGCATCGGCGACGATACGACCCCGGTCGATTCCCCCGGCACCCCCCGCATCCCCGGAGCCGGCTGCACCCGCACTACCGCCGGCCTGCGCTGGCCCGCCGGCACCTCCCCGCAAACCCGCACCCCCGGCACCAGCCAGCGCCCCAGCGACACCCCCGGCACCGCCCGCGGGGACGCCGGCAATCCCCGCGCCGCTGGTTTCTTCCGCGTCCTGGCCGGGCCGGGAAATCGTGACCTGATCGGCGGTGCCGTGCCAGAGCCGCCCATCGGCCGCGCAGGCTGCGGCGAACGCGCCCGGGCTGGTCACCGGCAGGGTGACGTCGAGCATGCTGCCCCGCCGTTCGACGTGCAGGGCGGGGATAGCCCGCAGGGCGTCCGTCGCTGCGTCGAGCCAGAACGCGGCCGGGCGGCCAGTGGCGGCGGCGAGCAGCGCGGCGGCCGGCGTGCGCCACGTGGCGATGCCCGGCACTGGCCGCCACGCGATCCGGGCAGTCAGTTCCCGCTCAGTGAGTGCAGATCCGGGCGGCAGCAGCGGTGCCAGCCCGGCGGCGAGGACGCGCGCCAGCGCCACCGGGGTCAATGCGGCGGCATGATCCCGGTCTGGCTTTCGCAGCGCTCCCATGCCCGCATTGTCCAGCAGCCCGGTGACAGTGCCCTGCCCGGCTCCCGTTCCCTGCCCGCGCACGCCGGCGCCAGCGTGGCCGCGCTCACGCCCCCACCAGGCAAAACCCTCC
>CAMCQD010000089.1 GCA_945876925.1 uncultured Dermatophilus sp. | reverse complement strand
CGGAAGCACGCCTCAGCTGCGAGGCCTGCCCGGCTAGGAGATGAGCCGCGCCCCGGGCCGTGCTCAGCGGCCCGGGACGCCTCCGGGTCATCCGGCGGATGAAGCGTCCCCGCTCTCCGGCTCGGAGGCAGCCGGGGCTTCCTCCGCTCCTGCAGCGGCGTCTTCGTCACGGTGGTGGGTGCGGCGCCGGCGACGGCGGCCTTCGCCATTGCCCTCGCCGGCGCCCTCCCGGCGGCGCTCCCGGCGCTCGCGGTCGTCACCGCTGCCGTCGCGCTCGCGGCGGTTCTCCCGGCGGCGGCCGCCACCGTTAGCGGCCTCCTCGGCGGCAGCGGCGTCGGCCGCGGCCTGCTGCTCCTCGGTGAGCACGACGCCCAGCGACAGCTTGCCGCGCGGGTCGATCTCCTTGAGCTCGACCTGCACCTTCTGGCCCACGCCGAGCACGTCGTCGACCGAGTCGATCCGCTTGCCGCCGACGAGCTTGCGCACCTCGGAGATGTGCAGCAGGCCGTCCTTGCCCGGCAGCAGCGAGATGAACGCGCCGAACGTGGTCGTCTTGACCACGGTTCCCAGGAACCGCTCTCCCACCTCGGGCATCGTCGGGTTCGCGATCGCGTTGATCGCCGCCCGGGCTGCCTCGGCCGAGGGACCGTCGGTGGCGCCGATGTAGACCGTGCCGTCGTCCTCGATGGAGATGTCGGCGCCGGTGTCCTCCTGGATCTGGTTGATCATCTTGCCCTTGGGGCCGATGACCTCGCCGATCTTGTCAACCGGCACCTGCACGCTGATGACCCGCGGCGCGTACGGCGACATCTCGTCAGGGGCGTCGATCGCCTCGCTCATGACGTCGAGGATGTGCAGCCGGGCCTCACGGGCCTGGGTCAGCGCCCCGGCCAGCACGCTCGCGGGGATGCCGTCGAGCTTGGTGTCCAGCTGGATCGCGGTGACGAACTCGCGCGTCCCGGCGACCTTGAAGTCCATGTCGCCGAAGGCGTCCTCGGCGCCGAGGATGTCGGTCAGCGCGGCGTACCTGGTCTCGCCGTCCAGCTGCGCGCTGACCAGCCCCATCGCGATGCCCGCGACGGGGGCGCGCAGCGGCACGCCCGCGTTGAGCAGCGACAGCGTCGAGGCGCACACCGACCCCATCGAGGTGGACCCGTTCGAGCCGAGGGCCTCGGAGACCTGCCGGATGGCGTACGGGAACTCCTCACGCGAGGGCAGCACGGGCACCAGCGCGCGCTCGGCCAGGGCGCCGTGGCCGATCTCGCGGCGCTTGGGCGAGCCGACCCGGCCGGTTTCCCCGGTGGAGTACGGCGGGAAGTTGTAGTTGTGCATGTAGCGCTTGCGGGTCACCGGGGAGAGCGTGTCCAGCTGCTGCTCCATGCGCAGCATGTTCAGCGTGGTCACGCCCATGATCTGGGTCTCGCCGCGCTCGAAGATCGCCGAGCCGTGCACCCGCGGCAGCACCTCGACCTCGGCCGACAGCGCCCGGATGTCGGCCAGGCCACGGCCGTCGATGCGGATCTGCTCACGCAGGATGCGCTCGCGCACCACCTTCTTCTGGACGCTGCGGTAGGCCGCCGAGACTTCCTTCTCACGGCCCTCGAACTGCGCTCCCTCACCGGCGAAGGAAGCCTTGAGCTCGTCCTTGTACTCATCGATCGCGTTCTCGCGCTCCTGCTTGCCCGCGATGGACAGCAGCTCGCGCAGCTTGCCGGCCGAGGCGGCCTCGACCGCCTGGTAGACGTCGTCCTCGTAGTCGGGAAACAGCGGGAACTCCGCGACCGGCTTGGCGGCCGCGGCGGCCAGCTCGGACTGGGCGCGGCACAGCGCGGCGATGAACACCTTGGCGACCTCCTCGGTCGGGGCCTGCTTGCCCTGGTTGCTCACCAGATCCCACGTCGATTCGGTGGACTCGGCCTCGACCATCATGATCGCGACGTCCTCGGTGCCGTCGGCGCCGGTGACGATCCGGCCCGCGACGACCATGTCGAACACGGAACGCTCGATGTCGGAGAAACCGGGGAAGGCAACCCACTGGCCATCGATGAGGGAGACCCGCACGCCGCCGACCGGGCCGGAGAACGGCAGCCCGGAGATCTGGGTAGAGGCGCTCGCGGCGTTGATCGCGAGCACGTCGTACTGGTGGTCGGGGTGCAGCGCGAGCACGGTGATGACCACCTGCACCTCATTCCGCAGGCCCTTGACGAAGGTGGGCCGCAGCGGCCGGTCGATCAGCCGGCAGGTGAGGATGGCCTCGGTGGACGGGCGGCCTTCCCGGCGGAAGAACGAGCCGGGGATCTTGCCCGCGGCGTACATGCGCTCCTCGACGTCGACCGTCAGGGGGAAGAAGTCGAACTGGTCCTTAGGGGACTTGCCCACCGCGGTGGTGGACAGCAGCGCCGTGGCGTCCTCGATGTCCTCGTCGATGAGGTACGCGGTGACCGACCCGGCGGCCTGCTTGGCCAGGCGCCCGGTCTCGAACCGGACCGTCCTGGTGCCGAAGGAGCCGTTATCGATGACGGCTTCGGCAAATGAGATCTCTGGACCCTCCATGGGCCCTCCTTTTCTTCATCGTCACCGGATGCATCGTCGTTGTGCAGCCGGTGTCCCGCAGGCGAGCCCCCCATCATTGCCGGGGCGGCTCGCCGGTCACGGGCACCCTGCCCGTGCAGCCGGGGGGCCTTGCGCGGCCCGCCCCGGCGAATCAATGGTCGCGCGTCCCGTTGCGCGATTACCGGTACGCGACAAGGGCGACTTCACGTGTCGTGAAAGTCGCCCTTGTCATCGTGAGCTAGCGGCGCAGGCCCAGGCGTTTGATAAGCGAGCGGTATCGCTCGATGTCAACCGACTCCAGGTAGCGCAGCATCCGCTTGCGGCGGCCGACCAGCAGGAGCAGGCCGCGACGGCTGTGATGGTCGTGCGCGTGCTCGCGCGAGTGCTCGGTCAGATCCTTGATGCGCTGGGTGAGCAGCGCGATCTGCACCTCCGGCGAGCCGGTGTCGCCCGGGTGCGTGGCGTACTCTTCCATGATCCTGGCCTTAGTGGCAGTGTCCAGCGGCACTGGGCGTCTCCTCGGTCGTCTCGTTGCGCGGTGCACGGGGGCTGATCCGCCCGGCGCTCTCTATCCGCGGCCGTCCTGACGGCAATAGCTGAATGTAGCAGTGGCACGGGCACATGCCCTAATCCAAGGCGCAGGCGGGCCGGGAGATCAGGACAGGTCGGGGAACCAGATCGCCAGTTCGCGCGCCGCCGACTCCGGCGAGTCCGAGCCGTGCACGACGTTCTGCTGGATGCCGGCACCCCAGTCGCGGCCCAGGTCGCCGCGGATGGACCCGGGCGCGGCTGCGGTCGGGTCGGTGGCGCCGGCCAGCGACCGGAACCCGGCGATGCAGCCCTCCCCCTCGATGGCCACCGCGACCAGCGGGCCCGAGCTCATGAACTCGACCAGCGGCCCGTAGAACGGCTTGCCGACGTGCTCGGCGTAGTGGGCTTCGAGCAGTTCCGGTGCCGCCGTGCATATCTCGAGGGCGACCAGCTTGTATCCCTTGGCCTCGATCCGGCGCAGCACCTCCCCGGTGAGTCCCCGGGCGTAGGCGTCGGGCTTGACCAGGACCAGTGATCGTTGCGTCATGACGTAACCCTAATCGGCGGCGGCAGCCGGGGGCGGGGCGCCGCGTCCGGCCCGGGCCGGACGCGGGGAAGATCACGGGTTCGCCACGGGTGCATTCCGGGCCGGTCACGCCAGCCCCTCCGGGTGACTGAACGGCCGGTCTGGACAGGTGTGTTGATGTGGTCGGGGCGCCCCGCCTAGGCTGTGGCGAACTGGTACATGACCAGGGGGTATGTGCTCGGGACAGCCGTGAGCCACACAACAGTCCGGGTGATCGCGGGCCGCTGCGCGCTCGGTGCCCGGCTGTGATCGTGACCACCCGCCACACCAACGCGTCCGCCGGGTCCGCGCGCAGAATGGAGCTGAGAATGAGCCGCCAGGAAGAGCTCGCCCTCGTCGTCGCCAGCGTGCGCCAGTCGGTACCCGAGCTCCATTGCGTCATGGTGGCTTCGGTGGACGGCCTCGCGATCGCGCACGACTTGGACGACGACGAGGCCGAGCGCATCGCCGCCATGGCGGCCACCGCCATCGGGCTCGGCGAGCGCATCAGCGAGCGCTCGGCCCGCGGCGAGCTGGCCGAGACGGTCATCCGCGGCAGGGATGGCTACCTGGTGGTATACCCGGCGGGCAAGGACGCCGTGCTCGTACTCACCGGCCCCCGCGACAGCAACCTCGGCCTGGCCCGGATCGAGGCGCGGGCTGCCAGTGCCCGCATCGGAGCGGTGCTCGGGTAGCGCCGCTCCGGCCCCGGGGCTCACCGGGCCCCGGCTCACCGGTCCCGGGTGCTGCTTACTCGACATATGAACGGGAGAGGGCGACACATGGACGACATCGGGAGACCTTCGCCGCAGGGGCAGAAGCCAGCCTGGCTGAGGGCGCGGCTGCCAGCGGAGTCTCCGGCCAGGGCGATGTCATCGGCCTGGGCGCTGCCCTGCGCGGCCGCCACGCTAGCCCTCGTGGTCTTCGGCGGTGCCGCCTGGTCCGCTTCGAGTACCGAGAACGACATCAGGGAACGCGCCGAACGCGGCTTACGGGTGGCCGGGCTGCCGGACAGCGGGATCACCGTCAGCGGCCGGGACATCGTGGTGAGCACCCCCCTGACTGCCTCGGAGCGCCAGCGTGCCCAGAAGGTACTGGAAGGCACCCGGGGCGTGGCGCAGGTCAATTTCGCTTCTTCCAGCTTGCAGCCGGCCACGGGATCAGCCAGGACCGTCGGCTCCCCGGCTGGCACCAGCGTCAACCGCTCCCCCGGCTCGGCTCCCAAGGTCTCGGTCCGCTTCGCCCGGGGGTCGGCGCAGCTCGATGACAATGCCAAGCGCAATGTGACCAAGATAGCTTCCTATCTCTTTGCCAACCCGGGGGTGCGCGTCGAGCTCGTCGGGCAGGCCACCGATGAGGGGCTGTCCGACGACAAGACGCTGGAACTGGCGAGCCAGCGCTCGCGCGCCGTGGCAGACGCCGTCGTCGGGGCCGGGGTCGACGCCAGTCGTGTGTTCCCCGCCGTGACCACAGTGAGTCAGGTGGAGAATCCAGAAGTCGCTAGTCTGCTGCGGCGGGTCGACACTGTGTTCCAGGAGGGATGAGTCATGAGCGGGTGGCTATTTGCGTTCGGGCAGAATCTGCTCCTGCTCGTCGTCGCCGCCCTGCTCGGATTGCTCGTGGGGTACGTGTTCGCGCGCAGCGACCGGGGACGCGGCGCCCCCGCCGCCCGGGCCGGGAAACGCGCTGGTGTCCCCGCCGGCCCGGCCGCGGCCGCCGTTCCGGCACCGCTCCCTGACCCCGGGAACGCCGGGGCGGGCCCCGACGCGCAGACCACGGTACTGACCGCGCTCAGCCCGGCCGGTGCGCACCCGCAGGGCGGCCCGGTGCTCAGCGGCCCGGCGATCGACGTGGAATACGTGCACCAGCTCGAGCGGGAACTGGCCGAGGCCCGCGAGCAGGTCGTGGCCCTCACCGAGCGGGCCCGGCAAGACGAGATACGCGCCGGAATCGAATACGGGCGCCTGGAGGCGGCGGCGCTGCGGACCCTGGACGACGCCATCGCCGCCGGTCAGGAGCGCATCGCCCGGCTGGATGACGAGCTGTCCCGGGCCCGGGAGGCTCAGGCCGGCAGCGACCGCAACCTGCTGGCGTGCGAGCAGCAAGCCGAGGCGCTGCGCTCGGCCCTGGCCGAGCGCGATGCGAGGATCGTGCACATGGATAACGAGATCAATGCGCTGCGGCTGGCTGGCACAGCGGCGCACGTCGAGGAGGGCCCGCGGTGAAAGCGGTCATCGGTCACACGATCAAGCGCGAGATCACGTTCGTGGGCCCCTTCGGGGTAGGTAAGACGACCGCGGTCCAGACCCTGTCCGATGTGCCGGTCGTGAATACCGAGGTACTCAGTTCCATGGCCCGTCCCGGCACGCGGGCGGCCAAGCGGATGACCACCGCCGGCCTGGACTACGGCGAATGGCACAGCCCGGGCGGGACGGTCGCCCTGGTCGGCACCCCGGGACAGGCCCGCTTCCGGACCACCCGCGACCAGGCGCGGGTGCGCTCCTCGGCGATCGTGCTGTGGATGTACGGGCAGAACCACTACGCCCTTGACGAGACCCGCGAGTGGATCGGGGTGCTCGGCGGCCCGCGCACATGGGCCCGGCTGACCGTGGCGGTGACCCGGCTCGAGCAGGACACCGAGCATCCTCCGCTGGAGGCCTATCGCGAGGTGCTAGACGCCTTCAGCACGCGCATCCGGCTCACCGCGGGCGACCCGCGCGACCGTGACTCCGTCATCAGCGTGGTCAGCCTCGCGCTAGCCCAGGACGCCAGCAAGAAGGTGAGCTGAGATGACCGCCCAGCGGTCGGCCGCCGGAGGAGCGCACCGGGCTCCCTCCCAGCCGACGGCCCCCGAAGAGGTCGAGCACCTCTACGACGACGAGACCGATTACGACATCCTCGCCCAGATCGAGTCGACGGGTAAGGCGGCGCTGCCGGTGCTCATCGCGCTCGCCGAGCAGGTCGACGGGCTCGACGGTGCCATGGTGTGCACCGCCGACGGGTACAACCTGTGCGCTATCGGCCTGGAGGAGCACCAGGTCGGCCGCCTCGCGGCGATGACGAGCTCGCTGTACTCGGTGTCCCGGGCGGCCTGCTCGGAGATCGCCGTGCAGACCCGCGGCGACAGCGCCAACGGGCCGCTGGACCAGGTGACCCTGCGCAACGGAGACACCCAGTACATGGTGTTCCCCATCGAGCACGAGGATCTCGGCTACCTGCTGCTCGGCGTCTGGGCCAAGCAGGTATCCCTCGGGGAGCTGCTCATGGAGGCCAAGATCAGCGCCCGCAAGATCGCCGACATCGTCAAGGACGAGGGGCTGCGGTAGCGGCCCGGCCACGAGCACGCTGCCCG
>CAMCQD010000088.1 GCA_945876925.1 uncultured Dermatophilus sp. | reverse complement strand
CCCCCGCCCCAGCTCCGCCCCGCCCCTCGCGCGGGGTCCGCGTCTGCGGCTGCGCTGCCGCCTCCGCAGCGCCTCGGCGAGCCCGCCGCCGCGCCCCGGGAGGTGAGCACCCGTGCCGCTGGCCCGTAACGGCAGGGCGGTGCGGGTACTGGCCTGGATCATGCACACCCCCCGGCGGGCGGCCACCGTCGCGATCCTCGCCGTCGCGGCCGTACTCGCCGCGACCCTGTCCGTGATCGGCCTGGCCGCGCGCGCGGGCAAGGACCCGGGCGCGCCCGCCGCCGACCGGTCCTCCTGCCGGGCGGTGACCGAGGGATTCGCGCGGTCCTTCTTCACTGACCCCGCCGCAGCCGGCTGGGAGGACCGCATCGCCCAGTGGGTCGATCCTTCCCTGCGTGACGGCGTGGCGAGCATCGACCCGGACGGCGTCCCCGCCGGGGCCGTGACCGTGGAGAAGATCGACGAGCAGCCGGGTGCCTGCGACGCCTACTTCACCGTGGGCGCGCAGAACATGCGAGTACGGGTCGAGGCTTCGACCACGGCCGGTGACGGGCAGTGGTACGTCACGGCCTGGGGTACCCCATGAAGCTGCGCTACCTGGTCGCGGGCGTGGTGCTCGTGCCGCTGCTCGCGGGCGTCGTCGGCAACGGCGGGACGGTGACGTACACGGGCACCCCCGGCTCGGCCGGGGTGCCTGGCCGGGCGCGCGCCGCCACCACGTGCGTGCGCGCCCAGGATGCGCAGCAGCTCGGTCTCACCGCCTCGCAGATCGACGTCGCGCGGCGGGGGATCGCCGCCGCCGACCGGGCCGGGGTGGGCCGCGCGGGAGCCGAGATCATCGTGTCGGCGGGCCTGGTGGAGTCCGGACTCGCGAACCTGTCCTACGGGGACCGCGATTCGCTCGGCTGGCTGCAGCAGCGGCCCAGCCAGGGCTGGCACAACGCCACCGATGTCGACCGCGCCGCCGATGACTTCCTGGCGTACATGGTCGAGCACATCCCGGACTGGCGGTCCATCGATCCCGGGGTCGTGGCGCAGCGGGTCCAGCGCTCCGCCTTCCCCGCCCGCTACGGGCAGCGCATGGCCGAGGCTCGCAACATCGTCGCCACCATCACCGGAGCCGAATGCCCCACGCTGACGCAGCCGTACGCCGGACGTGCCGGGGTGGTGCTGGCGTGGGCCCAGGCCCGGGTGGGTGACGCCTACATCATGGGAGCCAACGGCCCGGACGCCTGGGATTGCTCGAGCTTCACCCGCGCCGCCCTGGCGCAGATCGGCTTGTCGCTGCCCAGGACCGCTCAGGGGCAACGTGACTGGTGCGCCTCCGGGAACTGCGAGAGGGTGCCCGAGGGGGCTGAGCAGCCCGGTGACCTGATCTTCTGGGATTCCTACCTCGGCCCCGCGACCGTGGGGCACGTGGTCATCGTCAAGGACCCGCAGATCCGGCAGACCATCGACGCCCGCGGCCCCAGCCAGGGGGTCAGCAACGGTAACTACCCCACTGCCGCCAGCAAGGCCATCTTCGAGATCTGGCGGCCGAAAGGGCTGAACTCGTGAACGCATGCCACCACGGGGACGGCGGCACCTTCGACGAGGCGGCCATCGCACGGTTCGCGGTCGCCGTCGAGGGCACGGCGCTACCCGTCGACCTCGCCGCCGTGCCGGAACTCGCCGAGACCATCAGCGCGATGGCCGACGTGGGAGTCTCCCAGGAAGTCGCGGATTGGTGGTACACCATCGGCAAGGCCTGCGCCGGGGTCGTCATCGACGACACCCAGTGCGATACCTCCGACGCCGGCTACGCCACCGCCGCGGTGATGTACGCTCGCCTCGCCCTCGGGCACTCCCTCGGCGACACCGACGCCATCGTCCGCGCCGCCACCCTGGCGATGGCCTGGGATGCGGGCCGCCGGGACACCACCCTTGCCGCGCCGCTGACGGGGCCGCGCCACGACACCTGAGCCCGCTGCCCGCGCGAGGTCCCCGGACGCCAGCGGCGACCCGGCCGCTCCCGCCGGGGGAGCAGCCGGGCCGCCGCGGATGAGCCGGAGGCGAGCCGCTGGTCAGGCCTTCTGGGCCGGCTCGGTCTTGAGCGCCCGCAGGATGTCGTCCACGCGTTCCTTGGCGTCGCCGAACAGCATGCTCGTGTTCTCCTTGAAGAAGAGCGGGTTCTGCACGCCGGCGTACCCGGTGTTCATCGACCGCTTGAACACGATGACGTCCTTAGCTTCCCACACCCGCAGCACCGGCATGCCGGCGATGGGCGAGGACGGGTCGTCCATCGCGGACGGGTTGACCGTGTCGTTCGCGCCGATGACGAGCACCACGTCGGTGTCGGCGAAGTCGTCGTTGATCTCGTCCATTTCCAGGACGATGTCGTAGGGCACCTTCGCCTCGGCAAGCAGCACATTCATGTGCCCGGGAAGACGACCGGCGACCGGGTGCACGCCGAAGCGCACGCTGGTGCCATTGGCCCGCAGCTTGGCGGTGATCTCCGCGACCGGGTACTGCGCCTGGGCGACGGCCATGCCGTAGCCGGGGGTGATGATGACCGAGCTGGCGTTGCTCAGCAGCTCGGTAACCTGCTCGACCGTGGTCTCGCGGTGCTCGCCGTAGTCCTTGGCCTCGCCGCGCACGGCACCGTCGGAGCCGAAACCGCCGGCGATGACTGAGATGAACGAGCGGTTCATGGCCTTGCACATGATGTACGACAGGTACGCACCGGAGGAGCCCACCAGCGCGCCGGTGATGATGAGCAGGTCGTTGCCGAGCATGAAGCCCGAGGCGGCCGCGGCCCAGCCGGAGTACGAGTTCAGCATGGACACGACGACGGGCATGTCGCCGCCGCCGATGCTGGCGACCAGGTGCCAGCCGAGCGCCAGCGAGATGATCGTCATGATGACCAGCGGGACGGCATTACCCGACGGGGTGAACCACACCATGAGGCCGAGCGAGACGACGATCGCGGCCAGGTTGATGAGGTTGTGGTGCGGCAGCTCCAGCGGGGCCGACTTGATCTTGGCCGATAGTTTGAGGAACGCCACGATCGACCCGGTGAAAGTTACCGCCCCGATGAAGATGCCGAGGAAGACCTCGCCATTGTGGATGAGGTGGAGCGTGTGCGCCTCGCCGGTGAGCGCGGTGGCGTGGCCGGCGCGCTGCTCCAGCCAGGAGTTGAAGCCGACCAGCACGGCGGCCAGCCCGACGAAACTGTGCAGCAGGGCGATGAGCTGCGGCATCTCGGTCATCTCGACCTTGAGGGCGAACCAGATGCCGATGCAGGCGCCGATGAGGACGGCGACGCCGAGCAGCACCATCGCGATCGCGGGTGCGTCGACGGTGACGGCGGCGCCGATGGCCGCGACCAGGGCGATGGTCATGCCGGCGATGCCGTAGCCATTGCCGGCCCGGGCGGTCTCGTGCTTGCTCAGGCCTGCCAGCGCGAGGATGAACAGCAGCCCGGAGACGATGTAGGCAGCTTGGGACATGGTGTCGAACACGGGCAGATCAGCCTCTCGTGAACATGGAGAGCATGCGTTGGGTGACGGTGAACCCGCCGAAGACGTTGATGCTCGCCACCAGCACGGCGATGAACGCGAGCACGAGGACGACGGGCGTGGCGGTGGTGATCTGGGCCAGCGCGCCGACGACGATGATCCCCGAGATGGCGTTGGTCACCGACATCAGCGGCGTGTGCAGGGCGTGGTGCACATTGCCGATCACGTAGAAGCCGATCACGACGGACAGTGCGAACACCATCATGTGGCTGAGCAGGCTGGCCGGGGTGACCGTTGCCGCGGAGAGGAATAGCGCGGCCGCGACCCCGATGCCGATGTACCGGCGCATGGGCGAGGGCGGGGCCTTCTCGGGGACCGGGGCCTTCTCGGGTGCGGGAGCCGCCGGCGCGGGCGCGGCGGAGACCTGTACCGGAGGCGGCGGCCACATCAGCTCGCCGTTGAGCACGACCGTGATGCCGCGCTGAACGACATCGTCCATGTCGAGCACGAGCGTCCCGTCCTTGCCGGGCGTGAGCAGCTTGAGCAGGTTGACCACGTTGGTGCCGTACAGCTGCGAGGCCTGGGTGGGCAGCCGGCCGGCCAGGTCGGTGTAGCCGATGATCGTGACGCCGCCGGGGGTGACGATCTTCTCGCCGGGCACGCAGCCCTCGACGTTGCCGCCGTTGGCGGCGGCCATGTCGACGATGACCGAGCCGGGTTTCATCGTGTCGACCATCTCGGCGGTGATGAGCCGCGGGGCAGGACGCCCCGGGATCAGCGCGGTCGTGATGATGATGTCGACTTCTTTGGCCTGCTGGGCGTACATCGCGGCGGCGGCGGCCTCGTAGGCGGCGCTCGTCTCCTTGGCGTAGCCGTCGCTGCTGACCTCCTCCTCGCCGGTGGTGACGGCCACGAAGTCGGCCCCCATCGATTTAACCTGCTCACCTACCTCGGGCCGGGTATCGGTGGCGCGCACGATCGCGCCCAGGCTGCCCGCAGCCCCGATCGCGGCCAGCCCGGCCACGCCGGCGCCGGCGACGAAAACGGTGGCCGGGGGGACCTTGCCCGCCGCGGTGACCTGGCCGGTGAAGAACCGGCCGAACTCGTGGGCCGCTTCGATGACGGCGCGGTATCCGGCGATATTGGCCATCGACGAGAGCACGTCCATGGACTGCGCGCGTGAGATCCGCGGTACCGCGTCCATGGCGAGCGCGGTGATATTGCGCGCGGCCAGGGCCTCGACCATCTGCGGGTCCAGGCGGGGGTTGAGCAGCCCGATGAGGGTCGCGCCGTCGTTGATGAGCTCGAGTTCCTCGGCGTTCGGCGGATTGATCTTTATGATGATGTCGGCGTCCCAGACGCGGTTCAGATCCCCGATAACGGCACCCGCTTCGACGAAGGCGTCGTCTACCAGGTCGGCGCGCTCCCCGGCACCTGCCTCGACGATGACATCGTGACCGAGCTTGATGAGCGAAGCGACAGTGGTGGGCGTGGCCGCCACCCGCGTCTCACCGGGAAGTGTCTCCTGCGGCACTCCGATCAGCACGGCTGCTCCCTTTCATGGCTGCAACTGATTGGACCGGGCCGGCCTGGCACCGGTGTGATCCTCCGACACTAAGACATTGGCTGGCCTGGGCGGGCTCCGCCGCGAACCGCGGGGTGCGGGCGGAACGGCAGGGCCGCTGACTCATAACGTGGTGACCTGGCAGACTCTAGCCCGTCCCTACCCGAACGGAAGGATTGCCATGCCCACCGGACCACGAAGTGTGGACAACGCCACCCAGGGCGCGGCGCCGCCGGACGCCGCTGGTGAGGGCGTGAAACGGCGCCGGATGAGCGCGCGCGACCTGGCGCTGGTGGCCTCGTTCACGGCCCTCATCGTCGTGCTGGGCATCCCGGGTGCTATCGACCCGGTCGGCTCAGGCGTGCCCATCACGCTCCAGTCGCTGGGGGTGATGCTCGCCGGGGCGCTGCTGGGCGCCCGCCGGGGCGCGGCCGCGGTGGCGCTCATGGTCGCCTTGTGCGCCGCCGGCCTTCCCGTGCTGGCCGGGGGCCGCGGCGGGCTGGGTGTCTTCGCCGGCCCCACCGCCGGATTCGTGCTCGGCTACATCGTGGCCGCCGCCGTCATCGGCTACCTGACCGCCCGCCGCGGGGACCACCCCGTGCTGATGACGTCGTTTGCCGTGGTGTTCGGCGGCATCGTCGTGCTGCATGCCATCGGCATCCTGGGCATGATGTGGCGTGCCCAGCTCACCTTGCCCCAGGCGCTGGCCGCCGACCTGATCTTCGTCCCCGGCGACCTGGTCAAGGCCGTGGTGGCGGTGACGGTGACGCTGGCCGTGCAGCGGGCCTTCCCGGATTTGCTGCCGGCCCGGGGGAGGCGCCGGGACCAGTGACCAGCTGCGCGCCGCCAGTCACGCTGATCGCCGTATCTGACCGGCAGGCGGCGCTGGCCGCCTGGGAGCGGGCACTGGCCACCGATGACGTCATCGCCGTGCTCGACGCCTCCTGGCCCGGCGGGCAGCGCGCCGCAGCTGAGCAGGCCGTGCGCGCGGCCCGGGAGCGCGGCGCCCTGGCCCCGCGGGATCTGGTGCTGTTCACCTCCGGCTCCTCCGGCCTCCCCCGGGCGGTGCATCGTTCCCGGGCCTCGTGGGAGTACTCGGCCGCCGCGTTCGCCGGCGCCATCGGCCTGGTCCCGGGGGACGTGGTGGCCGTGCCGGGTCCGCTGAGCTCGACCATGTTCTCGTTCGCGGCCTGGCACGCGCTGGAATGCCAGGCCGTGCCGGTAGCAGCCGATCTGGGGGCCGGGCGGGACGGTGAGCGCGGAACCGGCCCGGCGGTGACGGGCGGGGCGCTCGCGGATGCGGCGGCTTCCCCTCCGGCCCCGGCAGCACCACCGGCGTCACCGCCGGTTCCCTTCCCGGGCGAGGCCGGGGGCATCCCCCCGGCCCGGGAAGCAGGGATCATCCACGTCGTCCCGGCCATGCTGCCCGTCCTGTTCGCGCAGGTGCGGGCGGGGGAGTGGCCGCGGCTGCGCACCGTGGTGGCAGCCGGGGACGTCGTGCCCGGGGAGGCCTGGGCGACGGCGGGCGAACTGGGCCTGCGCCTGATCGAGTACTACGGTGCCGCCGAGCTGTCCCTGGTCGGCATCCGCGAGGCTCCCGGCCCGCTGGCCCCCTTCCCGGCAGTCCAGGCCGGGGTGCGGGACGGCTGGCTATGGTCCCGCTCGCCCTTCCACATCAAGGGCTACCTGGGCGATCCGGGCCCGCTGCGCACCGGCAGCGACGGCTGGGCCTGCGCCGGTGACCTGGCGCAGGAGGTTCCCGGCGGATTCATCGTCCGCGGCCGGGGCGGTGCTGCGATCACCACCGGCGGGCACACCGTCGTGGCCGAGGAGGTCGAGCGGTTCCTGCGGAGCGTGCCGGGAGTGCGGGATGCCGGGGTGACCGGGGTGCCGCACCCGCGGCTGCGGATGCGCCTGGTGGCGGTGGTGGACGCCGATGTGACCGATGAGGAGT